>NZ_JBPQTK010000058.1:0-34970 GCF_051386315.1 Micromonospora sp. URMC 107 | reverse complement strand
GCCCCCGGCCCCTCCCGGCCGGGGGCGACGCGCCGTCCCGCGCGCCGGGGATGGACGCGCTTCGTACGCTGACGACCTGACGAGACGCGCGGTGCTGGTGGCCGTCCTCGGCGGCCGCGCCCGGTGGCTGCGCAGCCGGTCGTACGACGAGGGCAACCCGTCGACGCGGTGGCGGGCCGCCTTCCTGGACGTCGAGCACCGGACGCTCTTCTGCACGCTGAACGACCACTAGCCGGTCCACCCTGCCGCGTCCCGGCCATCGGGCGGGCCGGGTCAGCGCAGCGCGCGCTGGAGCAGGTAGAGCCCGATCGCCGTGCCGAAGACCACGATCAGCACCTTGAGCACCACCGGCGGCAGCCGGCGGACCAGCCGCGCGCCGGCGTACCCGCCGGCCAGCGTCGCGGGCGCGACCACCGCGACGCCCGCCCAGTTCACCGGCCCGAACAGCGCGAACACCACGAGCGTGGTCAGCCCGACCAGGGCGGAGAGCAGGTTCTTGAGCGCGCTCACCCGGGCCAGCGTCGCGTCCAGCACCAGGGCCAGACCCGCGACCAGCATCACCCCGAGCGCCGCGCCGAAGTAGCCCCCGTACACCGCGCCGACGGCGACCATGACCTGCACGGTGACCGTACGACGGCGCGGCGACAGGTCGCGGGGGTGCCCGACCAGCCGGCGCAGCGGATCCTGGAACGCCAGCACCGCCGTCGCCCCGAGCACCAGGAACGGCACCACCAGCTCGAACGCCCGGGCGGGGGTGGCGAGCAACAGCAGGGCGCCGGCGATCGTGCCGACGATCGTGGTGGGCACCAGCGTGACCAGCGCCCGCCGGGGCGGCAGGTCCTGCCGGCTGCCCGCCACACTCGCCACGTACCCCGGGAAGACCGCGACCGAATTGCTCACGTTGGCCGGCACCGGCGGCAGGCCCACCGCGATCATCGCCGGGAAGGTGATGAGCGAGCCCCCGCCGGCCACCGCGTTCACCGTGCCCGCGGCGAGACCGGCGGCGAGCAGCAGCGCGGCGTCGGAGACGTCCATGGTCACCAGAGGCTAGTACGCGCTCCCGGCGGGACGGGTGCCGGTCGCCCGGGGTGGCAATAGGCGCGGCCGTGGCGTCGTTAGGATGGGTGCGCGACGGACGAGTCGACCGGGCGGTCGCGTCGGCGGGCTCCGGCCCGCCGCCGAGGAACGTCCGGACTCCACAGGGCAGGGTGGTTGCTAACGGCAACCCGGGGCGACCCGCGGGACAGTGCCACAGAAAACAGACCGCCGACCCCATCGGGGACGGTAAGGGTGAAACGGTGGGGTAAGAGCCCACCAGCACCCCGGGTGACCGGGGTGGCTCGGTAAACCCCACCCGGAGCAAGGCCAAGAAAGGGCCGCCGGCCAGCAGGTCGACGACCCGCGCAGACGCTTGAGGGTGGCCCGCCCGATGTCTGCGGGTAGGCCGCTCGAGCCTGCCGGCGACGGCAGGCCTAGATGGATGGCCGCCGCTGGCGCGAGCCCCTCGGGGCGCGCGCCGGTCACAGAATCCGGCGTACAGGTCGACTCGTCCGTCGCCCACCAGCTCGGAGCCTTGATCAAGGCTCTGAGCTGGTCTTTTGCCTGGTACCATTGGTTGACCTTGGTCACCATTGGGCGGCGTCTGACGGCCCGGTGACGGCCCAGACGGCCCAGAGACGGCCCAGGAAACGCTGACTCCCCGATCAGTTGATCTCGTCTGCGGTGGCCTTGGTGGGGCTCTGCGGCGGCCTGGTCCTCATCGACGGCGGGCGACGTTGGGGAGAGGTCGGGTACGTCCTGGCGGTGGAGCTGGTGCCGGAACGGGGTAGCCCGGTGGCAAGCCAGTCCCGGGGTTGGACTGGCGCGGCAGCCGGAAGCCCCGACCACTCGACCAGGCCGACCCGCTGGCTTCCGTCACGGCCTCGCTGGGGCTGGTTTCTGGCTGTGGTGGGGGCGGTGTCCCGGCGGCTGTCGGTGGCTTCCCGCCCCGGCGCCGTAGGCGGCCGGGGCGGCTTGCCGCCGGCCGGGCTTGCCGCCCCGCACCGCGCGGAGCGCGGTGCCTTGATCCAGAAGAGAGGAAATCGGCAGTGCTCACAGCAGGGAACATCACAGCAGGCCAAGCGCTATCTGTAGGTAGCTGATCTTCGACGAACCCGCTGCGGCACCGAGTCGTCAGCTTCACGAACGTGACGGAGCATGATGTACTTTAAGCCTGTCCTCCCTGGCGTCGCGACACTTATTCTGGAGTGGGTGTGCTCGATCTTAAGCTCGTCGACGACTTTGGCGCTATCGACGCTGATGCTGATGAGCTTCTCAGAGATTGTTTCCAAGACCATGAAGCGTATTCGCGGGCGCGTGAGAATAAATCGTTCCTGGTTCTTGGCCGAAAGGGCTCCGGCAAGACTGCAATTTATAAGCGGTTCTTGACCGAGAAGGCTTACGATCGGTTCGCTTACGGGCATTCATTTGATGACTACCCCTGGCATCACCATGATCTTCAGGCGCAGACCGGGGTTCCTGAAGAGCGCAGGTACATCCATAGCTGGAAGTATCTGATACTCATGAGCTTGAGTAAAATTGTGCTCAATCAAGACCAGAGTCAGCCGTGGAGTGAAGAGGCTTTCGAAGCTCTAGTTCCATTGGAGGATTTTGTTGTCGATTCCTATGGGAGCCGTGACCCTGACGTTAGGCAGCTCTTTAGCCCTGACAAGGAGCTGAAATTTAAGTCGACCCTGAGGCTACCTGTCCTGCATGTTACGGGAGAGCGGATTCGTGTCAGGGAGCTTCCTCAGCATGTTCAGGAAGTCAACCGTGTTATCCAAGATCACATCCTGAGGGCACTCAATCCAAATCACTATTACTACGTTTGCTTCGATCAGCTTGACCTTGGGTTTACAACTACTCAGCCCGAGTATGCGCAGCGCCTTGTCGGGCTAATTCTCGCCGCGAGAGATCTATTTGTGGCGGCGAAAAGCCAAGGCAAGAAGCTTAATGTGGTGGTCTTTCTCCGGGATGACATTTACCAGGATTTGCAGTTCGAGGATAAGAACAAAGTCACCGAGAATTACACCTCGCGTGTGCAATGGCGTGACTATGGCGAGGGCCTGACGCTGCGGCAGCTTATGGAGAGCCGCTTTGCCGCAGTTCTTGGGGCTGGGGGACGTGGCGTTCCATGGGCTGATGTTTTTGATGAAGAGCGCGAGATGCCCAGCAGGCAGTCAAAGTATAAGCACATCTGTGACCGCACCTTCCTGCGGCCGCGCGATGTGATCAAATTTTGTAACGAGATTCTGAAGGTCTACCGTCAGCAGGGTAGCTCTAGCGGTGGGCGCTTTGATAACTCCTGCGTTCACCTCGCCAGAGACGCATACTCTGACTATCTTTTGAGCGAGCTGGATGACGAAATCGCTAAGCATGTTCCGGGGTACAAGGACTACCTGGAAGTGTTGAAGTCCGTTGGTACGGAGCGCTTCTCGATGAACGATTTTGTGGTCAAGTGGAGAGCGCGCTACTCGGACGACGTCCGTGATCCGATGAACGCACTTGAGCGGCTTTTTGAGTTCTCTGTGGTGGGGTACTTGAAGCCGGGCGGCCGGGGTGGAGGGTCGGAGTACGTGTGGCGTTACCAAGATCCGCGCGCGCGCTTTGACTCAACGGCTGAGACTTTCAGGGTCCATCCGGGATTCAAAGAGGCCCTTGACTTGAGCCGCGCATCATCGTGATCAGACCGGGTTCGCTTTGACATGCGAAACACTAGTGCTTCGTAGGCTTGACCTTAGCGTCGTGTCAATGTTAAGCCTGACAGTGGCCGCTGTGATGATGCTTTAGGGTGCAGCGATTCCGATTCGGCATTAGCTGGTCACAGAGAACTCGGATGCGTTCCGTTTGCTTGTCCTCATAACTCAGAGTCGTTTCGCCCTGGTCGAAGCCTTGAATGAAGCGCAGTACTTCAGTTAGTTTGAACGCTCGTTCGAGTGCGGTTGCGACATCGAGTGCTTCGATTGGTATGTGGATCACGAAGCGCTGACTTGGCTCTGTGTCGGGCATGAGTTGGTCTGGTTGAGGTGTTGTGAACGACATCTTGATTCTCTCGTTGAGGTCGGTTGTAACGTAAATGCTCGTCAGGGCGCGGGAGTTCTCCACGCCCTGACGAGTACCGCTTCTCTCCTGATGTCGCGGCCATTGCGGCGAGCACGAAACCAGGGAGTTCGGGTTGCGGCGATAGTAAGTTAAGCGATTTCGTCCGCACGGTTCATCCGCCTGGTTGGACTGTCGCCAGACGTCTTTGCCTCTTGCAAAACGTCCCGGGACGGGGTTGAAACGTCCGGCCCCGAAAAGGTCCAATAGAAGAATGAACGAACGTCTTCGGACTGTCATGGTGCGTCGGGGTATTCGGGTTGAGGACCTAGCCGATGAATGCGGCGTCGACCCGAAAACCGTGGAACGCTGGATTAGCCTTGGACGTGTTCCGCATCGGCGGCACCGGTGGTCGGCGGCACGTCGGTTGGGCGCGGAAGAGGCGTACCTGTGGCCGGAGGTGGTCGCATCTGCCAACGGCCGGCGTGGTGAGGCGAGTCGGGCTGAGCTGATCGAGGTCTACCCGGATCGGGCGTCGGTACCGCGTGAGTTGTGGTTGCGGCTGCTGTCTGAGGCGCAGGAACGGATCGACGTGCTCGTGTTCTCGGGAACCTTCTTTGCGCAAACGCAACCTCGGGTGGCGCGGATGCTGGCCGACCGGCTGTCGGTGGGCGTTCAGGTCCGGCTCTGCTTCGGTGACCCGTCAAGTGATGCCGTGGCGGTCCGCGACCGAGAGGAACAGCTCGGCGGGACGCTGGGCGCGAAGATCCGGGCGGCGTTGACGTACTACCGGGAGTTGGCCGGGGTCGACGGATGCGAGATCCGGCTACACCCGACCACGCTGTACAACAGCCTCTTCCGGTACGACGACGAGGTGTTGGTGAACCCGCACGCCTATGGCGAGGCTGCCAGCGCCAACCCCACGTTCCATTTCCGTAGGCTCGACGGCGGCGGTCTCTTCGAGCACTACGTGAACAGCTTCGACCGGGTGTGGGCTACGGCGGTGCCGTGGCAGGGAGCGGAGGTCTGACGGTGGGACGTGTCGAGTACTGGAACGTCCCGGAC
The DNA here is from genome assembly GCF_051386315.1 of Micromonospora sp. URMC 107. Classification (NCBI taxonomy): domain Bacteria; kingdom Bacillati; phylum Actinomycetota; class Actinomycetes; order Micromonosporales; family Micromonosporaceae; genus Micromonospora; species Micromonospora sp. URMC 107. The sequence goes on along the minus strand of NZ_JBPQTK010000058.1, from coordinate 29,828 downwards.
GCGCCCAAGGCGAACACCCTGATTCCGGCCTGCGGTGTGCTGGCCGTCGACGACCAGGGCGCGATCCTGCTCCAGCGTCGACGGGATACCGGCCAGTGGGCGTTGCCGATGGGCAAGATGGAGATCGGGGAGACTCCGACCGAGTGCGCGATCCGGGAAACGCTGGAAGAGACCGGGGTCGAGGTCGAGGTGACCGGCCTCCTCGGCGTCTACTCCGACCCGGGCCACATCATCGCGTACTCGGACGGTGAGGTTCGTCAGGAGTACGAGGTCACGTTGCTGGCGCGACCGGTGGGCGGGGCATGTGCACCCAATGACGAGGCGAGCCACGTCGGCTGGTTCCACCCTGACGAACTGGCGGGGCTCGACATCCATCCGACAATGCGGCGCCAGATCGCGGACTACCTTACGGGCCGTATGCCGCACGTCGACTGAGCACACGAGAAACGCCCCGGTGACGAACCCCCGGGGCGCTCGTATGCGGTACGGCGGTGCTACAGCTCCTTGACGGAGAAGGCGGTCACCAGGTCGGCCATGCTGTCGATGACGGCGTCTGCTGCGCCGAATCGTTCGCGCTTGCCGGGCTTGTTGGCGTACCCGATGGCGGCGACTCCGGCGGCGTGGGCGGCCTCGATGTCGCTGACCGAGTCTCCGACCAGGACGCAATCCTGCGGCTCGGCACCCAGCTCCCGCACAGCGGCCAGCACTGGGAACGGGTCCGGCTTCATCCGCTCGGGTGCGGCCTCCGGGCGGCCGATGACCGGGTGCACGTACGCGGTGAGCCGGCGAGCGTTCAGGTAGGCGTGGACGGAGTTGGCTGAGTTGTTCGAAACGACGGCGACCTGGCGGCCGGTCTGCTGGGCGGCGACGATGACTTCCCGGCCGTACGGGGTCGGCTCGGCGGTGCGGGCCGCGGTGACCTCTTCGCGGGTCATCGCCTCGTCGACCAGGCGGACGACGGCCGGGCGGCCAAGCGTGGCGGTGAAGCGCAGCACGGCGAGCGGGTCGGGCTCGTTCAGGATCTCGGTCGGCAGGGTCACGGCCTGGTCGACGAGCAGCTTGCGCAACTGGTGGGCGACGGCCGACGCGGGGTGCTGGGCAAAGATGCTGCACACAGGGCCGTCGAAGTCGAGCAGAATCACGCGGGCGCGCTCCACGAGGGCGGCCAGATCGGCGGCGGTCACGAGGCGTACTCCCGTGCGATGGTGCCCCACATGCTGTCGAACCAGGCTCGGGCCTGCTCGACGTAGAGGGCGTCATTGCTGGTGTCCTCGTCGCTGGGCGTGAAGGGGAACAGGATCGCGTCCTTGCCCATCGCGTCGTAGATCGCCACCGGCTTGCCGTCGACGTTCACCGTGTGCTCGACGACCGGGTAGAAGCCGAAGAAGGCTTCCTGCTCGTTGATGATGAACAGCTTGAACAGCGGCGCGGCCTTGTGAACCCGTACCTCGGTGGTCGCGGTCTTGACCAACCCCAGGTCGGCAAGCTCCTGTACGGCATCGGTGACGGCGTGGATCGACCGGTCAGTGATGCGGCGGGCTCGGGCACGGATGCCGGGGTCGTCGGCCTGGTCCTCGGCACGGCAGGGGATCGCCATCGGGGCGGTCATGTCGGAGATGAGTACCCGTACCCGGATCGACTCCGGGGTGAGTCGGCCGATGCGGACCTTGTCCAACGTCTCCTGGATCGCGTTGTACAGCGTCTCTCCGGAGAAGCCGGCGAAGTCGATCGTGACGTTCGTGGCCTCGAAAGCGCGCTCGATGTGCGGCCGTAGCCCGACCGGGCGCTCCGTGTTGGCGCGGACGAACGTGCCGCTGCCCTGCCGGGTGACGATCAGCCGTTCCTCTTGCAGCTTCCGCAGTGCTGCCTTGATCGTCTCCCGCGCGACGCTGAACCGCTCGACGAGGTCGTGTTGCGACGGCAGCTTCTCGCCGGGGGCGAACTTCCCTGTCTTGATCTCCGCCCGCAGCGTGGCCGCGATCTGTTGCGACGGCGTGCGGGGGTCATCTGGGTCAAGAGCCATGCGCGGAGGGTACCGCTGACTAGCCAGGCTAGGAAAGTTCCGCCACTGTCATTGACATGACTAGCCAAGCCGGCCTACCTTTGATCCACACCACCTGGCTAGTCAGGTTAGTCAGGTGAAGTCAGGAGGTTGAGCAATGGCTCTGCGTGGCGGTACGAGGTTCGCCGTGCGATTCGAGGACGTGTTCCCGGCGGGGTGCGCGTTGGTGCCCGAGTCGCTGGGTGAGGTCGAGGACTACGACGAGAAGACCGGTCGGCGTTCGCCGGCCAAGGACAAGGTGACGGGCCAGCGCGTGTGGCAGGTCCGGGTGATGGATCTCGACCCTGAGTTGGGCAAGCGCTCACGTGAGACGACGGTGAAGATCTCGGCGGACTACCAGCCGGTTCCGCCGACGGGCACGCCGTTCGAGGCGGTGGAGTTCGACGGCATGACCGTCACGCCGTACGTGGCGAACAACGGCCGGATGGCGTACTCGCTGCGGGCGACCGGGCTGCGGACCCCGGCGGGAGTGGCCGGCAAGCAGAAGGCAGCGGCGTAGCCGCATCAGGTGAGGGCGGGGCTGTCTGGTCTTGGCGGACGGCAGCCCCGCCCCTCTCTGTCTTCCCCCTGCTCTGACGAGAGAGGTAGTGACGTGTCCAAGCGTAGGCGTCCGGCTGGCCGTGGCTGGCCTCGGTGCTCGGTGTGCCGGAACCCGTTCGACCCCACGACCGGTGAGGACGACCGGTGTCCCGGCTGTGTCGGTCAGATTGTCCTTCCGTTCCCTCCGGTGCGGGACGCATCGGGGCGGTTCGTGTCGCTGCGAGGTGCCAAGTGATCCGGCGGCCTCGCGGTGAAGTGGTGATGACCTCGGCCGGTGACCTCCTGGTGATCCGGCCCAAGCGGTTCGAGCTGCCGGCCTGGCTGGTCGTGCTCGGGCTGCTGCTCCGCTGGTTCTGGCGGGCGGTGTGGTGGTGCCTGCGTCACCCGGTTGCCACCGCCTCGGCGGCGTCGGCGGTGACCCTGTACGTCGAGTTCGACTGGCCCGGCCTGGTGGTGCCGCTGGCGCTGATGGCGGCGGTGTCACTGGTCTGGTGGTGGCGGCACGAGTCGTCCTGGTGGGCCTGGTTGGCGGGTCCACTGCTCGGCTTCGTCCGGCGCGTGTTCGTGTACCGGCGGGTCTGGCGGGAGGCTATGACGCTCTGTGGGCTCGCCGAGACGTACGACCATCGGCGGGTCCTGCCGGAACTCCTCCGGGTCCGCTCGGATCAGGCGCTCGACGTGCTGACGATCCGGATGGTCCGGGGCCAGACCCCGGAACAGTTCCAGAAGGTGAGCGCGAACCTGGCGTACGCCTTCGGCCGGCGGCATGCCCGGGTCTACTCCGAGCGTCCCGACGATCCGCCGATCCGTACGGGCTGGGCTGCCTGGCTGCTCCGAGCGGTCGACCGGGTGCGTTTCCGGGACCGGCCTACCGTCGTCTACCTGGCGCTGGTGCGTACCGACGCGCTGCGGACGGTCGTGCCACCGTTCCCGGTGCCGGCGGTACCGGACTTCACCGCGCTGCCGTTGGCTCGGCGGGAAGACCTGCGTACCTGGTCGCTGCACCTGCTGGCTACTCACGTCCTGGTGGGCGGGGCCACCCGGCGCGGCAAGGGTTCCGTCCTCTGGTCGCTGGTCCGGGCGCTCAGTGGCGGCGTCGCCTCTGGGCTGGTCCGGCTCTGGGTGATCGACCCCAAGGGCGGGATGGAGTTTGCGCTCGGTCGGCCGATGTTCGCCCGGTTCGCCTGCAAGTCCTTCGAGGCTATGGCTGATCTGCTCGACGAGGCCGTGGGAGTTCTGCGCGAGCGTCAGGCCCGGCTCGCTGGCACGGTTCGCGTCCACACTCCGACCGAGGATGACCCACTGGTCGTGGTCGTCGTCGACGAGATGGCGGCGCTGACCGCGTACCTGCAAGACGGTGACCTGCGGAAGCGGATCGCCTCGTCGCTGGGCGTGCTGCTGTCGCAGGGTGCCGGCGTCGGCGTCCTGGTGGTGGCGGCGTTGCAGGATCCGCGCAAGGAAGTCCTACCGTTCCGGGACCTGTTCCCGACCCGGATCGCGCTCGGCCTGACCGAAGCGGCCCAGGTGGACATGGTCCTTGGCGACGGTGCCCGCAACCGGGGCGCGCTGGCCGACCAGATGCCCCGATGGGCCAAGGGCGTCGGGTACGTGATCCTCGACGGCACCCCCGACCCGGTACGGGTTCGGTTCTCCTTCATCAGCGACAGCGACATCCGGGACATGGCCGCGCAGTACCCGGCGCCGGTCGACGCTGCCGACATCCTCGCCCAGGTCGGCCGGGAAACCGCCGCCGAACCGGTCCGGCCTCCGCTGCCACGCAAGCCGCTCGGGCCGCTGCTGCCCGACTCGTTGCGCAACCTGCTCGACGGGGACGGCGGGGGTGCGGCCCGATGACCAACGCCCCGAACGGTCGCCGGTTCTACCGGCTCCGTACCCCTGAGCCTGCTACCGCCGTCTCGGTCCGCGTCGACCCCGAACGGCCCGACCCGTACCCGGTGTATCTCGCGGTCGGGAGCGGTCGACGGCGGATGTCCCTGACCCCCGACGAGGCGTGGGCGCTGTGGCGCTGCCTCTCCGAAGCGGTGGCCTCCCTCGGCGCTCCGCCAGACCACATCCGCATCGACATCCGACCGGTCCGGAGGTGACCGCGTGAACCCCATGACGTACCTGATTAACCGGCTCCGGTTCCCGCTGCGCGTTCAGCTCGTCGGCCCGGCCGACCAGACCGCCGCCGCGCTGCACGGGCTCGCTGAGCTGATCCGCCGTCGCCGGGACATGCACGGCCGGCGCATCCGTATCGACCTGACCATTCGGGAGAAGCGGGAGGGTGACCAGTGAACCACCGGACCGAATCGGCGGTACGGGTCGTGATCCTGCTCGTCATCGGCGGGATGGCCGGGGCTGCTGCGTTCACCCATGTCCATGACCTGAGCGTCGCCCACGGTCAGCCGCATTGGATCGGCTGGGCCAACGCGGTGGCGGTCGAGCTGATGGCTATCTACCTCGGCCTGGAACTGCGTGCCCGGCGTCGGGCGGATGGTCCCGTGGGCCTGGTCGCCTCGCTCCTGGTGGCGTTCGCGCTCCTGTCGCTGGCTGCCCAGGTCGCTGAGGCTGAGCCGTCCGTCTGGGGCTGGATCGTGGCGGCGGTGCCGTCGCTGGCCTTCCTCGCCCTGGTCAAGGTCGTCCTCTCCAGTGCTCCCGCTCCTCGGGCGGCCGTCAAGCGTCCCTTGACCGACCCTGCGCCTGAACCGGTCGACCTCGACCAGGCCACCCCGGAGCCCGTCGTGACCCCGGCTGAGCCGTTGCCCGTGCCGGCTCCGGTACCCGCTCCGGTTCCGGTGCCTGAACCGGTGGCTCCGGTGGTGTTGCCGCCGCGTGTGGTGCACCCGTCCCGTCCGGCCGTCGTGGGGATCGTCCGATGACGGCTCCGACCCTGCCCGGCCTCGAACCCGTCCCGACCCCGGCTGCTGCTCCTCGGCCGGGGTCGCGGGCGGCCCGCATGGCGCTTCCCCGCTCGGTCGATGTGCTCAAGGAGATCGCCGCCGAGTACGGCGTCTGCGTGCGTCCCCTCGCCATGCGGCGGACCGACCTGGAAACCGGGCTGACGGAGGTGATCGACCTTCCGTGTGGGGCGACCCGGGAGGACAAGTGCGCGCCGTGCGCGAAGAAGAACCGGCGGCTGCGGCAGGCGCAAATCCGGGAGGGCTGGCACCGCGACGACGAACCCCTACCCCCACCCCAACCGGCGACCGAGGAACAGAAGGCGCTGATCCTGCTGCGCGGGCATCTGGAGTTCGCCCGCGACGAAGCATCCCGCGCCTGCCAGTACGACCAGGTCGAAGACATCGACGAGGCGATCCGGGAAGTGGAAGACGCCATCACGGCGGAAGGGCTCCGTGGTCGGGTCGCTCCTCCGCATGGCGGCGTCGATGACGACCAGGGCGACGAGGACACCGGGCGGCGGCGCAAGCGGTCGACGAAGCGGCGTCAGGACGCCCCGGATCTGCCTCGGCGCAAGGTCGAGCGGCGCACGGTCGGCAAGACGTACACCGGGCCGGACGGGTCGACCTACCGGCCGTCGATGTGGCTGACGCTCACGCTCGACTCGTACGGGCCGGTCCGCCCGGACGGCACCCCGGTCAACCCTGACCGGTACGACTACCGGCGAGCAGCCTGGGACGCCGTGCACTTCCCCCGGCTGCTCGATCGGTTCTGGCAGAACCTGCGGCGGTGTGAGGGCTGGAACGTCCAGTACGCCGGCTGCGTCGAGCCGCAACGACGACTCGCCCCACACGCCCACTTCGCCATCCGGGGCACCATCCCCCGCGACGTGCTGCGCACCGTGGCAGCGGCTACCTACCACCAGGTGTGGTGGCCCTCGGTTGACGTCCAGCGGTACACCCTCGACCGGCTACCCGTCTGGGACGAGCAGGCGTCGACGTGGGTCGACCCGGACACCGGCCTGCCCTTGACGACGTGGAACGAAGCGCTCGACGCGATCGACGAAGACCCGGATGCGGAACCGGTGCATGTGGTCCGCTTCGGCGTCCAGGTCGACGCGCGCGGCGTCATGCCCGGCACCGCCGACGCTGAGCGCACGATCCGGTACGTCACGAAGTACATCACCAAGCAGACCGGCGACTGCCACAAGATCACGAGCAGCCGGCAGCGAGCACACCTCGACCGCCTCTGGCAGGAACTCCAGATCACCCCCTGCACCGAGCGCTGTGCGAACTGGCTGCTCTACGGCGTCCAGCCCAAGAAGGCGCACGCGAAGCTCAAGCCGGGACGGTGCAAGGGCAAGGTCCACCAGCGCGACACTCTCGGCATCGGCGGGCGCCGCATCCTCATCTCCCGCGACTGGTCCGGCAAGACCCTCTCCGACCACAAGCACGACGTACGGGCCTGGGTGCGTGCACTGCTCGGGACCACGGTCAGCCTCGACGGCGTCGACGACCAGGGCGCCACGGTCGAACCGGTCCGCCATGCCTGGGAACTGGCGCGGCCTGATGACGCCGACGTGCCGTCCCTGGCACACCGGCTCCTGCGCTCGATCAGCGAGCGTGCCCGGTGGCGCTCCGAACTCCTTGCCGCTAAGGACCGGGCGGCACAACCACACGCGGACGAGACGACGAACGGGCCGGCAAGGACGACGGGGGAGGGGCAATGATGGCGAACGAAGGGCTCTGGACGGTTCGGGACGTGTCGGCGTACCTGCGGGTGCCACAGGAGACGCTGTACCGCTGGCGCAAGGTCAAGTACGGTCCGCCGGCGGCTCGGGTCGGTCGGCATCTGCGGTACGAGCCGGAAGCGGTCCGGGAGTGGTTCCGCGAGCAGGCGGCGGCAGCCTGATGGGACACGTCGAAGATCGTTGGTACAACGTCGTTCGGCACCCTGGCGGCCGTTCCGAGCGGGTGAAGTCTGAGCGGTTCGGCAAGGGACTGCGGTACCGGGTCCGCTACATCGGGCCGGACGGACGGGAGCGCAGCCAGTCGTTCCCCGACCGGGCCAAGCGGGACGCTGAGGCGTTCCTTGTCTCGACCGAGACGGACAAGCTCCGGGGCTCCTACGTCGATCCGCTCGCGGGGCGGATGACCTTCATGGAGTACGCCGAAACCTGGCTCCGGACGCGCTCGTTCGACGAGTCGACTCGGGAGAGCACGGAGTTCCGGGTACGGAAACACCTGCTGCCGTTCTTCGGCTCTCGGCAACTGGCGGCGATCAAGCCGGGCCACATCCGGGAGTGGGACGCCGCGATGGTCGGCAAGCTGGCTCCCGCGACACGGGCCGTCGTCTTCGCGCACCTGCGGACCATCCTCGGCGCGGCGGTCGACGACGAACGGATAGCGAAGAATCCGTGTTCGGCAAAGTCGGTCAAGCCGCCGCGACCGGTTCAGCGTCGGGTAGTGCCGTGGCGGTACGACCAGGTTTCGGCAATCCGCGGTGGCCTCGCCTTGCGGTACCGGCCGATGGTCGACCTCGGCGCGGGGTGCGGGCTGCGACAGGGGGAGATCCTGGGGCTCGGCGTCGACGATATCGACTTCGACGCCGGCTGGGTACACGTCTCGCGTCAGGTCAAGCTCGTCCGATCCCGGCTGGTGTTCGGGCTGACCAAGAACGACCGTGACCGCCGGGTGCCATTACCTGACTCCGTCGCCCTGGTGCTGCGGCAGCACGTCGACGACTTCGCCCCGGTGCCGCTCACCCTGCCGTGGGAGGACCCGGCCAGCGACGAACGGGTCACGGTGCCGCTGCTGTTCACCACCACCCGTGGCGGCGCGATCAACCGGCGCACCTTCGACAACAAGAGCTGGCGACCGGCTGTGGTAGCGGCCGGCATCACGCCGACCCGGGCCACCGGGATGCACGCACTCCGTCACTTCTACGCCTCGTCTCTGCTCGACGCAGGAGAGAGCATCAAGGCCCTCGCCTCGTACCTCGGCCACGCTGACCCCGGCTTCACGCTTCGGGTCTATACGCACCTGATGCCGGCCAGCGAGGAGCGAACCCGGAGCGCCATCGACACGATCCTTGGCAAGGCGAGCGAGTTGGATCAAGCCCGTAGGCTCTCGTGACTCCTACTTGGACTGCCTGGCACCTCGTCGTCCTGTAGTTGAGATAGTGTTCGCGCGATGAACGTCCAGCCGGAGGAGCGGAGGCTCGCTTTGGTGTGGGTTCTGGAGGCGGAACGGTGGCAACCCCCGAAGAATTGATGCTGCGCGACCTGCTCGACAAGTATGCAAGCGTTGAAGTCGATCGGGCCTACTCGCGGTTGTATCCCGAGCAGGGTTTAGCTAGTCGCATGTTTGCCTACTTTCATGGGGCGCTGAACGATCTCTTCGCCTTCATGAACTCGAAGGCTAGAACCAATCGCCATTTTAATGCTGATGAAAGCCGGCGATTGATCGCTCTTATGGAAGAGATCCAGGATGCTCGGACGATCCTTCGGCGCGTCGGCATGGGTTTCGAGGTGACTGCTGTCTACACTGCCGTGCTCGACTACTGCAAGACCTTCCTCTCTGAATCTTACGGAAGCGGAATTCCGGATGATTTTAAGAGGATTGAGCTGGTGAAGTATGAACCCGTGTTCATTTCCTCTGAGACGGAGATTCGACTCCCGGACCGCTGGAAGAGCGTGAAGCTTAAGATGGTGGGAGAGGGGGCGTATGCTCGTGTCTACGAGTTCACGGATCCGGAATATGGGTCGAAGTTTGCGTTGAAGCGCGCTAAGCGTGATCTTAGTGAGGCTGATCTGATCCGCTTCCGCAAAGAGTTCGAGCTGCTGAAGAAGCTTCGATTTCCCTACGTGCTTGAGGTGCATCGATACAGCTCAGACCGTCATGAATATACGATGGAGCACTGCGACGAAACTCTTGCTCAGTACATTGAGCGAAACAACGCCAGGCTCTCGTTCGAGACCAGAAGGCGTGTCGCTCTCCAGTTCCTATACGGCTTGTACTATCTGCACTCCAAGGGCTATCTGCATCGCGATGTGAGCTATAGGAACGTTCTCGTGAAGCGGTATGACGGCGTGGCTGCTGTTGTTAAGCTTTCCGACTTCGGCCTCATCAAAGAGCTTGACTCTGAGTTCACGAGAACCAACTCAGAGCTGCGCGGGACGATTCTAGATCCAACGATTCAGAGCTTCAAAGAGTATGATGTCGTGAACGAGATCTATTCCATTGGTTTCGTTCTTTCTTTCATCTTCTCTGGACGTAGGGACATTGCGGCGTGCCGTGGTGCCGTTAGGGCGATAATCGATAAGTGTGTTGCGCATGATCGCGCGTCTCGTTATCAAAGTGTTCGACCCATAATCTTCGAGATCGAGGGGCTTTCTTCGTCTGCGCTGGGGTCGAGGTCCGAAGCGCCTGCATAGAGCAATGGAGATTGCCGGCGGGCGGGTCTGTTGGGGCTCGGTCAGACCAAAGATCTGGGAAGATCTGCCGGACGGCCCAGCGGCGGCCCAGCGGCGGCCCAGGGTGACTGCTTGTGAGTCGAACCGCTGGTCAGAGGCAACTTCACCTTCATAATCCGGCGTACAGGTCGACTCGTCCGTCGCCCACCGGCTCAGAGACCTGATCAAGGCTCTGAACTGGTTCTGTCTTCGAGCGCCGAGGGTCGTTGCCGGTTGGCGTTGGTCGGCCTTCAGCCGGTGCGGGCCTGCGAGCAGGAGGTCACGTGCCGGGATGGTTGGCAATGCCGTCCAGGATCGTGATCAGGGTGTGGTGGAAGGTTTCCTCGGCGTTGAGATGGGCGCCGTCGATGACGAGCCGGGCGACGGTGGGATAGCGGCCTGTTTCGAGCATGCGTGTCAGGTAGGGCCCGAGGGCGGCCTGCCAGGCGGGCACGTCGGTGCCGGTGGAACGGGCGGTGCGGCGCTCGGTGATCTCCCTGCGGAGCGCTCCGACGACGAACGCGTTGAGGGCGTCCACGGCCCGCTGTAGATCGTCGATACCGCGTACGCCGGGGGCCTGGCTGAGCGCCGCCGCAGTCGATTCGCCCACGGCGAGCGCGTGCGGTCCTAGGTGTGGCCTTGCGCCGAGCAGGTCGGCGAACCACTCGTGGTCAAGGGCGGCTTCGCGGGTCGCGTGGGCGAGGGCCAGCACCGTGGCGCGCCACTCGGTGTGTTGGTCGGCCTCGGCGATCTGGGCGTACACGGTGTCGACCATCAGGTCGAGCAGTTCGGATCTGTTGAGCACGTAGTCGTAGAGCCGCATCGGGCCGACACCGAGCTCTTTGGCGATCTTGCGTACCGACAGTCCGTCGAGGCCGTGTGCGTCGGCGAGCCGGACAGCCGTGGCGGCGATCTTCGCGCGGCTCAGCGGCACCGGCGCCGCCCGGGGCTGGGGCTCGGGCCGTTCCCAGACGGGCAGGGGTGCGTTACCGTACGGCGTATCCATGGGATACAGCGTACGGTAACGGAGATGATGATGCGAATCGCGATCACCGGCGGTGGCCTCGGCGGCCTGACGCTGGCCCGGATCCTGCACCGGCACGGCATCGGCGCGGTGGTGTACGAACGCGAGGCGAGCCGATCCGCGCGCTCGCAGGGCGGCTCGCTCGACCTGCACCCCGAGTCCGGGCAACAGGCCCTGGCCGCGGCGGGTCTCGCCGGCCGGTTCCGGTCCGAGGCCCGGCCGGAGGGCGAGGAGCATCGCATCCTCGACCCGGCCGGACGCACGCTCGTACACCACAAGCCGCAACCCGGCGCATTCTCGGGACGCCCCGAGATCGACCGCAGCGCACTGCGTGATCTTCTGCTCGATTCACTCCCCGCCGACACCGTGATGTGGCAGCACCGGCTCCTCGCGGCGACGCCACGACCCGACGGAGGCTTCGGGCTGACGTTCGACGGCGGCCGCCGCGCCGACTGCGACGTGCTCGTCGGCGCGGACGGCGCACGCTCGGTCGTCCGGTCGCTGCTGACCGACGCGACGCTGTCCCCCGTGGCCACCCTGGTGGAGCTGAGCATCAGCGACGCCGACCGGCGCCACCCGGTTCTCGCCGAGCTGGTCGGCCCCGGAAACCTCTGGTGCGTCGGCGTGAACCAGATCCTGGCGGCGCAACGCCTCGGCGACGGCAGCATCCGAGTCGGCATCTCCCTACGCGCGGACGGCCGCCACCTGGACACCTACCGCAGCAAGCGCGCTCTGCTGGACATGTTCGATGGCTGGGACCCCAGCCTCACCGCACTCATCGAGGCCGGCGACGGCCCGCCGACCCCACGCAGGATCGAGGCGATGCCCACCGGTACACGTTGGGCCCACCGGCCGGGCGTCACCCTCATCGGTGACGCCGCGCACCTCATGCCGCCGGTCGGCGAGGGCGCCAACCAGGCCATGCTCGACGCCGCGGAACTCGCCGCCGAACTCGCCACCAGCCCCGCCGACCCCGACTCGGCGATCCGGGCGTACGAGGAGGCGATGTTCACCAGGATCCACCCGGTCGCCGATATGTCCGCACGGGTCCAGGCAATGATGCTCTCTCCCACCGCAGCCGACGACATCATCCGCTTCTTCGCGCCGCGGCCCACCGAGCCGACCTCCGCAGGCGCCGCAACCCCGCCGTCGAGGATGGGCCTGGCGGAACCCCGGTCCTAGGATCGGGCCATGGAAAGGACCGACCGCGCCAGCCGGGTGATCGCGGCACCACCGGCGACCCTCTACGGCGCCCTGCTCGACCGGGAGTCGCTGGAGGCATGGCTGCCGCCGGACGGCATGCGCGGGCGGGTCGAGCGGTGGGATCCCCGGCCCGGTGGCGGGTTCCGGATGGTTCTCACCTACCTGGACTCCGCCGACAGTCCCGGCAAGACGTCAGCGGCGACGGATGTCGTCGACATCGAGTTTGCCGCCCTGGTGCCACCGGAGCGCGTGGTGCAGCGGGCCGTGTTCGAGGCAGACGATCCGTCGTACGGGGGCACCATGACCATGACCTGGCACTTCGCCGCCACCGACGGGGGGACCGAGGTGACCGTCACCGCCACGGACGTGCCACCCGGCATCGACCAGGCGGTCCACGAGGCCGGGATCGCCTCCTCGCTGGCCAACCTGGCGTCGTACGTCGAAGCGGCTGACTGACTCGCGCCCGCTCGGTGCCGTCGGTCTGCGAACTGCGCCGCGCGGGACGAGAGGGGCCGGCGGCACGGGTCTCGCACCGTTCACCGAGGTCTCCTGGGCCGAGTTGCGTCACGCTGTCTGTGCTGTCCGCGCGTAGGGTCGCCCGGGTGACCGTGTACGAGATCGCCGCCGAACTGCCGCCCATCGACGTGCTGCGGGACCGCTGCAGGGCGCTCGCCGTGTTGGAGTGCGTCGTGGACGGTGGTGAGCCCTACTACGCCTACGCCCGCGACTGGGGTGCGGACGAGGCGGCGTCGATGGACAACGGCAGCGGCGACGAGTGGACCGTCGTGTTCACCGCCGACGGCGCGTTCATCCGTGTGTTCGACCACGAGTCGGTGATGTCGCCCTACCGCGACTCGGACCACGAACTGTGGCCGGGACTGCTCGACGGCCTCCCGGCGGTGTTCCGTCCGCAGCTCGAGGAACCCGCATTCGGCGACGAGGAGGGGCAGTTCGTCGCCACCGCCGTGCTGTGGCGGCTCACCGGTGACGACCGCTGGCACGCCGGCGAAGGCATCGCGTTCCCCGCGCCCCGCGGACCGTACGACGACACCGACCCCGACGGTTCCGGCCTGCTCGGGATACTGCTCGACGACATCGCCGAGCGGTACGTGGCGTTCGCCGGGGACTACTACGACGTCGAACTGGACCCGACGGCGGTCGAGCGCATCGTCGCCCAGCGTCCACTCACCGACCCGGTCGTGCGGGCCCTCAACCCGGCCGTGACCGTCGCAGGGCTGCGCGAGGCCGTAACCGCGATCGGATACCCGGTCGCGGCAAGCTGACCAGGTTCACCAGGCCTCACCCCCTCGCCCCGGCCGCGTCGATCACGCAGTCGTGGTGCCCCGCACAACAGGCATGACGCGCTACACCGCCCACCACACCTGCATGATCGACAAGCTGGGGTGGGCGATCCTTTCGGGCACGGCATGTCGGGTCGGGCACCCGACCGCGCGCCTAGCGTTACGGCACGGAACAGGGAAGGGGAACCGGGTGCTGGAGCGGCTCAACGAGGCCATGGAGCACATCGAGCGGCACCTCGACCAGCCGATCGAGGTGACCGAGCTGGCGCGGATCGCGGTGACGTCGGAGTACCACCTCCGGCGGCTCTTCTCCGCGCTGGCGGGTGTCGGGCTGTCCGAGTACATCCGCCGGCGGCGGCTGACCGTCGCGGGCGCGGAGGTGCTCGCGGGGAAGCGGACGCTGCTCGACGTCGCGGTCCGCTACGGCTACGGCTCCACCGAGGCGTTCGCCCGGGCGTTCCACGCCATGCACGGCGTGGGCCCCGGCGAGGCCCGGCGTACGGGGGCGGCGTTGCGCTCCCAGCCCCGGATGTCCTTCCGACTCGTCGTCGAAGGGAGCAGCAGCATGCGATACCGGATCGTGCAGAAGGACGGGTTCCGGCTGGTGGGCCGCAAGGCCCGCGTACCGCTCGTGCACGAGGGGATGAACCCGGCGATCGTCGCCTTCGTCAAGGGCATCCCACCCGAGACGGTACGCCGGATCGAGGCCCTGTCCGACCAGGAGCCGCAGGGCATCGTCAACGTCAGCGCCAACGTGGCCGACAGCCGCGCGGAGGGCACCGAGCTGGACTACTGGTACGGCGTGGTGACGGGCGTGGACGCGCCGGAGGACCTGGACGCGCTGGCCGTGCCGGCGGGCGCCTGGGCGGTCTTCGAGACCTCCGGGGCGTTCCCGCAGGCGGTGCAGTACCTGTGGCGGGACGTGTTCACCCAGTGGTTCCCGTCCAACCCGTACCGCAGCCGGCCGGGACCGGAGATCTCGCGTACCCGCCTGTCGGCGGACGGCACGGAGGCGGACGCCGAACTCTGGATCCCGGTGGAGCCCGTCACCGGCTGATCTCGTCCAGCACGTCGCGTTGGAAGGCGCGGGCCTCGGGACCGCTCGGCGACGGCCCGCCGGCCCGCGCCGCGATCGACCGTGCGATCAGGTCGGCGGCCCCGCCGTCGCCGGTCGGCCGGGCGGTCGCGTGGGGCGGCCGGCCGTCGGCGACCAGCCGGCGGCCGGCGTCGACCTTCGACAGCCAGACCCCGTGGCGAACCTTGACCAGGGAACGGCAGGCGCCGAGCACCGCGTCCTCGGCCCCCGGGGCGGGACCGTCGCCGGGCGGGGTCGGCAGGGCCAGCCACCAGCGCAGCGCGTCGGTCAGCAGGCGGCGCAGGTCGGCGGGGGAGAGGTCGGCGAACGCCTCGGCGGCCGGCGGCCCGAGCAGGGCGTGCCCGCACTGGTGCAGGATGCTGCGGTCCAGGCCGTACCAGAACAGGCCGTCCTCGGCGGGTCGCTCGGCGGCGGCCCAGGTCACCCGGAACGGCATCCGCGCCCCCGTGTTCAGCTCGACCTCGAACCCGGGTTCCGGCGTGCCGGAGCGGGCGACCGCCCGGCGGTACACGACCAGTTCCAGACCGCGCGCGGGGCAGGGCAGCGCCTCGTGCCGCAGCCGCGCCACCAGTTCCCGCCTCCGCCCGAGGTCGAGGGCGTCGGCACAGACCAGCGCGACGTCGACGTCGCTGCGCCCCGGCTGGTACGCGCCCAGCCCGACCGAGCCGGCCGCGTACGCCCCGACGAGGTCCTCGCCGAGGACGTCGCGGGCGGCGGCGACCAGGTCGGCGAGGTAGCGGCGCAGGGGCGGGTCGAACCCGGTCATCGGATCCGTCCCGGCGGGCGGGAGCCACGCGGTCGGATGTCGTCCTGAACGCCCATCCGGCGACCCTAACCCGCCCCCGACCGGCGGACGCCGCGCACCCCGGCAGCCCTGTTTTCCCAGTTCCAGCCCCTGGCGGCGAGAGCACGTCTACTGTGGAGAACGTCGGCGACTTGTGGTGTTCCGGTGGCGGCCGGGTGGTTCCCGGTGCACAGTGATCCCATGAGCGACAGCGGAAGCGGTGGGCACTTCTACTGGTGCACCCGACACCACCGGGTCGAGACCGATGCCGACGTGTGCCCCGCCAGGCACGTTCTCGGGCCGTACGCCTCAGCCGCCGACGCGGAGAACGCCCTGCAGACCGTGCGGGAGCGCAACGACGCGTGGGAGGCCGAGGACGCCCGCTGGGCCGGGGAGGACAGATAGGCGGCGCGGGACGGCCCGTGCCGAGGTGATCGGTGCTCCGCGAGGGCGAGAGCACTCCCCAGGAAGGGAACCCAGATGGCCGAAGCGCAGCAGGCCACCACCCGTCCGGCCGCCAGCCGCACCACGACCGCCAGGAAGACCGCCGCGGCGGAGCGGACCGCGGGTACGACGCGGACCGCGCGCCCGTCGACCACGACCACGGCGGCGAAGAAGGCGCCGGCCGGGAAGGCGACCGGCGGTGCGGGCCGGGCTCCGGCGAAGAAGACCACCGCCGCGAAGGCCCCCGCGAAGAAGGCGGCGACCAGGACCGCCGCCGTGGCGAAGAAGACGACGGCCGCGGCGAAGAAGGCGACCGCCACCGCCGCGAAGAAGGCCCCCGCCGCGGCGAAGCGGACGACGGTGGCGGCCAGAAGCACGGCGGCGAAGAAGACGACCTCGGCGAAGACGCCCGCCCGGCAGGCGGCGACGAAGGCCGCCACCACGGCGAGGAAGACGACCGCGCCGGCGAAGAAGGCCCCCGCCAGGACCACCACCACCGCTCGCCAGGCCACCTCGACGGCGAGGAAGACCGCCACGGCGGCGAAGGCTCCGGCGAGGAAGACCGCCACGGCGGCGAAGGCTCCGGCGAGGAAGACCGCCACGGCGGCGAAGGCCCCCGCGAGGAAGACCGCCACGGCGGCGAAGGCCCCCGCGAAGAAGGCTGCCACGACGGCGAAGAAGGCCACCGCCAAGAAGACGACGCCGGCCAGGAAGACGGCCGCGACCCGGCCCACCGGCGGCGCCCGCAAGGCCGCCGCGACGAAGGCCCCCGCCCGGAAGGCCACGGCGACCTCCTCGGCCACCACCCGCAAGGCGGCGGCGAAGAAGGCCCCGGCGAAGAAGGCGACCGTCGTCAAGGCGCCGGCCAGGAAGGTCACCGCCCGCAAGGCGCCCGCCCCGACGGCCGCGGCCCGGGCCACCGCTCCCCGGGGCGCCCGGGCGAGCGCGCGCCGGACGACCGGCTGACCGCGACGCGGGCGGCCGGCGCTCGCCGGGAAGCGGATCATCCGCCACACTGTCAGGATTGACCCCGTGGTGATCCGACGCGTACTCGCACCCCGCATCGACTTCGGCGCACTGCGCCGCGAGCTGGGACTGCCCGAGGGGTTCCCGGCCGCGGCGCAGCGCGAGGCCGACGCCGCGGCGGCCACGCCGCCCCGACCCGCCGCCGACCGCACCGACGTCCCGTTCGTCACCGTCGACCCCGCCGAGTCGCGCGACCTCGACCAGGCGATGCACCTCGCCCGCCGCCCCGGCGGCGGCTACCGGGTGTCGTACGCGATCGCCGACGTCGCATCCCATGTGCGCCCCGGCGGCGCGCTGGAGGAGGAGACCTGGCGGCGCGGGCAGACCGTCTACCTGCCCGACGGCACCGTGCCGTTGCACCCCGCGACCCTCAGCGAGGGCGCGGCGAGCCTCCTGCCGGACGTCGACCGGGCCGCCGTGGTGTGGACCGTCGACCTGGACTCCGACGGCGGCACCGTCGGGGTCGCGCTGGAGCGCGCGCTGGTCCGCAGCCGGGCCAAGCTGGACTACGTCGGTGTCCAGGCGGCTGCCGACGCCGGCCGGCTGCCCGACCCGATCGCCCTGCTGCCCGAGATCGGGGCGCTGCTCACGACCCGCGGCCTGCGCCGGGGAGCGATCAACCTGCCGCTGCCCGAGCAGGACGTGGAGGCTGACGGCGACGGCTGGCGGCTGGTGCTGCGCGGGCCGGTGCCGATGGAGGAGCACAACGCCCAGATCTCGCTGCTGACCGGGATGGCCGCCGCCGACATCATGCTGGCCGGGGGGATCGGTCTGCTGCGTACGATGCCGGCGCCGAAGCCCGAGGCGGTGGCGCGGCTGCGGGCCGCCGCCGCCCCGCTGGGCGTGCACTGGCCGGACGGGGCCGGCCCCGGCGAGGTGATCGCCGGCCTGGACCCGTCGCAGCCCCGGGCCGCCGCCTTCGTCGACCAGGCCGCCGAGTTGATGCGCGGCGCCGCGTACACGGCCTTCGACGGCGCGCCGCCCGAGCAGCGGGAGCACGGCGGGGTCGCGGCGGCGTACGCCCATGTCACCGCGCCGCTGCGCCGACTGGCCGACCGCTACGCCACGGAGGTCTGCCTGGCCCTGCACGAGGGCCGGGCGGTGCCCGACTGGGCCCGCGCGGCGCTGCCCCGGCTGCCCGAGGTGATGGCCACGACCGACCGGGCGGCCTCGGCGGCCACCCGGGGCGCGATCGAGTTGGCCGAGGCGGTGCTGCTCCAGCACCGGGTGGGGGAGACCTTCGACGCGGCGGTGCTGGACGTCGACGCGCCCGCGGACGGCAAGGCCCGGCCGGGCCGGCGGCCCGGCGGCACGGTGGCGTTGGACGACCCACCGGTGCGCGCCCGCTGCCTCGGCGAGCTGCCGCTCGGCGAGCGGGTCCGGGTCCGGCTGGTCACCGCCGACCCGGTCGCCCGCGCGGTGGCCTTCGAACGGGCCTGACGCCGCCGGCCCCGCGCGTCGCGCGGGCCTGACGCCGCCGGCCCCGCGCGTCTCGCGGGCCTGACGCCGCTGGCGCCCGCGCGTCGAGCGGGTCCGACGCCGCCGGCGCCCGCGCGTCGAGCGGGTCTGACGCCGCGGGCGCCCGCGCGGCCCGGTCCGCTGGCAGCGGGGATTGTCACAGCTCCCGTCGCTGCTGCCGGCGCCGCCGGTTTGCGAGGATGGCGGCATGGCTTACGACGCGAGCACGCTGCCCGACGTGTCCGGGCTGACCGTCGGCATCATCGGCGGCACCGGCGACCAGGGGCGGGGCCTCGCCTACCGGTTCGCCCGGGCCGGCCAGTCCGTGCTGATCGGATCCCGCTCCGCCGAGCGGGCCGCGCAGTCCGCCGAGGAGATCGCGGCCCTGCCCGGCGTGCCCGCCGGGGCCCGGGTGGCCGGCGCCGGCAACGAGGAGGTGGCCCGGCGCAGCGACGTGGTCGTCATCGCGGTGCCGTGGGACGGGCACGCCGCCACCGTTGCCGCGCTCGCCGAGCCGCTCGCCGGCAAGATCGTCGTCGACTGCGTCAACCCGCTGGGCTTCGACAAGCAGGGCCCCTACGCGCTCACGGTCGCCGAGGGCAGCGCCGTGCAGCAGGCCGCCGCGCTGCTGCCCGACTCCCGGGTCTGCGCCGCGTTCAACCACGTCAGCGCGCCGCTGCTGGCCGACCCGGAGGTCGACCGGATCGACCTCGACGTGCTGATCTGCACCGAGGACCGGGAACTGGTCGGCGTGGTCGCCGCGCTCGCCGCGCGGATCCCCGGCATGCGCGGCATCTACGCCGGCCGGCTGCGCAACGCCCACCAGATCGAGGCGTTCACCGCCAACCTGATCGCCATCAACAAGCGCTACAAGGCGCACGCCGGCATCCGCGTCACCGACCTCTGACGGCGGGCCGCCTCCGCCGCTTCAGACCGTGGTAGGAACAGGCCCCGGGAGGGACCCTTTCCTACCAGGATCTGATCGCGGCTCCGAGCCGGAGGCGGCCGACCGGCGTCAGAAGGTGTGCTCGGCGGCGGGGAAGTCGCCGCCGCGGACCTCGTCGGCGAACCGTCGGGTCGCGTCGGTCAGGGCACCCGCCAGGTCGGCGTAGCGCTTCACGAAGCGCGGCGCCTTGCCGGTACGCAGACCGGCCATGTCCTGCCAGACCAGCACCTGGGCGTCGGTGTCCGCGCCGGCGCCGATGCCCACGGTCGGGATCGGCAGCTCCGCCGTGATCCGCTTGGCCACCTGCCCCGGCACCATCTCCAGCACCACGGCGAACGCGCCCGCCTCGGCCACGGCCCGCGCGTCGGCGATCACGTCGTCGGCCGTGTCGCCGCGCCCCTGCACCCGGTAGCCGCCGATGGCGTGCTCGCTCTGCGGGGTGAAGCCGATGTGCGCCATCACCGGGATGCCCGCGCCGGTGATCGCGGCGATCTGCGCCGCGCAGCGCCGGCCGCCCTCCAGCTTCACCGCCTGGCAGCCGCCCTCCTTCATGAACCGCACGGCGGTGCGCAGCGCCTGCGTCGGGCCCTCCTCGTAGGAGCCGAACGGCAGGTCGCCGACGACCAGCGCGTGCCGGGTCGCCCGGACCACCGCGCGGACCAGCGGGAGCAGCTCCTCGGCGGTCACCGGCACCGTCGTCTCGTAGCCGAAGACGTTGTTCGCCGCCGAGTCGCCGACCAGCAGCACCGGGATCCCGGCCTGGTCGAAGATCGAGGCCGTGTACTGGTCGTACGAGGTGAGCATCGGCCACCGCTCACCGCGCTCCTTGGCGGCGACCAGGTCGCGGGTGCGGACCCGCCGGGTGGCCGGGCCGCCGTAGAGGGCGGTCACCTCGGACGGGGTGGACTCCACCATGACTCTCTCCTTCCTCGAGGCCGCGTGCGCGGTCCCCGGGTTCCGCCGCGATCGTCGCACCCGACGACCGGCCCGCGGCAGAGCGCAGTGGAGGATGTCACTCCCGGGCCGCCACCGGCCCGGGAGCGACCCGGCTCAGCCGTCCTCGCGCCACCGGTTCGTGATCGGCAGCCGCCGGTCCCGCCCGAAGGCCTTCATCGAGATCTTCGTGCCCGGCGCGGACTGGCGGCGCTTGTACTCGGCGGTATCCACCATCCGCAGCACCCGGTCGACGACGGCCGGGTCGTGGCCGGACGCCACCAGCCCGTCCCGGCCCAGGTCACCGTCGACGTAGCCGATCAGGATCGGGTCCAGCACGTCGTAGTCGGGCAGCGTGTCGCTGTCCAGTTGGCCCGGGCTCAGCTCGGCGCTCGGCGGCTTGCCGATGGAGTTCTCCGGGATGGGCGGGGTCTCGCCCCGGCGGGCGGCGTCGGCGTTGCGCCACTTCGCCAGCCGCCAGATAAGCGTCTTCCAGACGTCCTTGACCGGGTTGAAGCCGCCGACCGAGTCGCCGTAGAGGGTGGAGTAGCCGACCGCCAGCTCGCTCTTGTTGCCGGTGGTCAGCACCAGGTGCCCCTCCTGGTTCGACAGCGCCATCAGGATGACCCCGCGTACCCGCGCCTGGAGGTTCTCCACGGAGACCCCGGAGAGCGACATGTTCGCCAGGAAGGTGTCCACCATCGGCTGGATCGGCTCGACCCGGTAGTCCAGCCCGGTCCGCTTCGCCAGGTCGGCCGCGTCCTCCCGGCTGTGCTCGGAGGAGTGCTGGCTGGGCAGCGACACGCCGACCACCCGGTCCGGCCCGAGCGCGTCGACGGCCAGCGCGGCCACCACCGCCGAGTCGATGCCGCCGGAGAGGCCCAGCACCACCGAGGGGAACCGGTTCTTGTTCACGTAGTCCCGCAGGCCCAGCACGAGCGCCTGCCACACCTCGGCCTCGTCGGCGACCGGGGCGATCGTCCCGCCGGTGGCGACGGACCCGGCGGGCGCTGGCGGCAGGTCCCCGGCCTCGGCGCGGACCACCCGCATCCCGTCCGCCAGCACCTGCTCCGGGCCGGCCGCCTCCCCGGCCGGGGGCAGCTCCACGTCGTGCACCAGCAGGTGCTCGACGAACTGCGGGGCGCGGGCGAGCAGCGCGCCGTCGGCGCTCACGATCATCGAGTCGCCCTCGAAGACCAGCTCGTCCTGCCCGCCCACCATGTTGACGTACGCGATCGTCGCCCCGGCCTCGGCGGCCCGGCGGCGGACCAGCGGCAGCCGGACGTCGTCCTTGTTCAGCTCGTACGGCGAGCCGTTCACGCACAGGACCAGACCGACCCCCGCCTGGCGGGCGGCGGCGAACGGGCCGCCGGCCTGCCAGAGGTCCTCGCAGATGGTCAGCGCCACGTCCACCCCGCCGGCGCGGACGACGGTCAGCGCGTCGCCGGGGAGGAAGTAGCGGTCCTCGTCGAAGACGCCGTAGTTGGGCAGGTGGTGCTTGAAGTAGGTGGCGACGATCCCGCCGCGGTGCAGCAGGGCCGCCGCGTTGCGGGCGCCGCGCCCGGGCTCGGCGTCGCCGCTGACCTGCGGGGGGCCGTCGGCGTCCAGGTAGCCGACCAGCACGGCCACCGCGCCCAGCCCGTCGGCGTCGAGGTCGGCGGCGAGGCGTTCCAGCGCGGCCTTCGACGCGGCGACGAAGGACCGGCGGAAGACCAGGTCCTCGACCGGATAGCCGGTCAGCATCATCTCCGGGAACGCGACGATCTGGGCGCCGCTGTCGGCGGCGCGGCGGGTCCAGTCACGGACCAGGCCGGAGTTGCCGGCGAGGTCGCCGACGGTCGGGTTGACCTGGCACAGGGCGAGACGCAGGGTGGGCATGTGCTCATCTTGCCCCAGCCGTTCGGGCCCGACACGGCGGGCGGGGCGAGACGCGGGAGCCGCGGGACAGGGCGGGACGCCCGCCGGCCGGTCGCGTAACGTCGGCGTAACGAGGCCGGTGGAGACTGGTCGGTCAGGCCGGGTGAACCCGGTCGCAGGTGCGCAACGGTGTCGCGAGGGGTGGAAGTGGACCGTCAGCAGGAGTTCGTCCTCCGTACGCTGGAAGAGCGGGACATCCGGTTCGTCCGGCTGTGGTTCACCGACGTGCTGGGCACGCTCAAGAGCGTGTCGGTGGCCCCCGCCGAACTGGAGGCGGCCTTCGAGGAGGGCATCGGGTTCGACGGCTCGGCGATCGAGGGCTTCGCCCGGGTCTTCGAGTCCGACATGGTGGCCATGCCCGACCCGACCACCTTCCAGGTCTTCCCGTTCGAGGGCGGGGTCAGCGGCGAGAGCGCCCGCATGTTCTGCGACATCCTGCTCCCCGACGGCGGTCCGTCCTGGGCCGACCCGCGGCACGTGCTGCGCCGGGCGCTGTCCAAGGCCGCCGAGAAGGGCTTCACCTTCTACACCCACCCCGAGATCGAGTTCTTCCTGCTGGAGAACGGCCCGCTGGACGGCTCGGTGCCGATTCCCGTCGACACCGGCGGCTACTTCGAGCACACCACCCACGCCGTGGCGCGCGACTTCCGCCGGCAGGCCGTGCTGGCGCTGGAGCGGATCGGCATCTCGGTGGAGTTCAGCCACCACGAGGTGGCCCCCGGCCAGCAGGAGATCGACCTGCGCTACGCCGACGCGCTGACCACGGCCGACAACATCATGACCTTCCGGCACGTGGTCAAGGAGGTGGCGCTCTCCACCGGCGTGCAGGCCACCTTCATGCCGAAGCCGTTCACCGACCAGCCGGGCAGCGGCATGCACACCCACCTGTCGCTGTTCGAGGGGGAGCGCAACGCGTTCCACGACGCGGGCGACCCGATGAAGCTGTCCAAGGTGGCCCGGGCGTTCATCGCGGGGCTGCTGGTGCACGCCCGGGAGTACACGGCCGTCACCAACCAGTGGGTCAACTCCTACAAGCGGCTGTTCCCGCAGGCGCTGCCCGACCGGGTCACCGAGAGTCCCGCGTACGTCTGCTGGGGTCACCTGAACCGGTCCGCGCTGGTCCGGGTCCCCGCCTACGGCAAGCCGAACTCGGCCCGGGTGGAGGTCCGCTCGCCGGACTCGGCGGCGAATCCCTACCTGGCCTTCGCGGTGCTGCTCGGCGCCGGGATGAAGGGTATCGAGGAGGGCTACGAGCTGCCGCCGGGCGCCGAGGACGACGTGTGGTCGCTGACCAGCGCCGAGCGGCGGGCGATGGGCTACGAGCCGCTGCCGGAGAACCTGTCCGAGGCGATCGACGTGATGGCCGGCTCCGAGCTGGTCGCCGAGGTGCTCGGCGAGCACGTGTTCGACTTCTTCCTGCGCAACAAGCGGGCCGAGTGGGAGCAGTACCGCCGCGAGGTCACCCCCTACGAGCGGCAGCGCTACCTGTCGCTGTAGGGCGAGGGCTGCCGTGCTGGCGCGGTGCCGCTATCGTCTCGGTCACCGCGCCGGCATCCCCGTCGGGCGCAGAGTTCGGGAGGCAGTCCGTGCTGGAAGACCTGCTCAGCGGAGCCTGGCAGAGCGTGGTGTTCGGGGTCGTCGGGGTGGGCCTGATGGCGGCCGGGTTCGTGCTGGTCGACCTGCTCACCCCGGGCAGGCTGCGGGAGCTGATCTGGGTGCGGCGCAACGGCAACGCCGCGCTGCTGCTCGCCGCCAACCAGCTCGGCATCGCCGGGATCGTGTTCACCGCGATCCTGACCAGCTACAGCGACTTCGGCAAGGGACTCGCCTCGACTCTCGTCTTCGGCCTGGTCGGGCTGGGCATCATGGCGCTGGCGTTCTTCGTTCTGGACCTGCTCACCCCGGGCAAGCTCGGCGAGATCATCTGTTCGGACGAGCCGCACCCGGCGGCGCGGGTCAGCGCCGCCACGCACTTCGGCGCGGCGCTGATCGTCTGCGCCTGCATCGCCTGACCTTCTCCGTCACACCCCCGTCGTAGGTTGCCGGGGTGAACCGGACGGACCGTCTCTACGCCCTGGTCGAGGAGCTGCGCGCCGTGTCGCCACGGCCGCGCAGCGCCCGCTGGCTCGCCGACCGCTTCGAGGTGAGCACCCGCACCATCGAGCGGGACATCGGCGCCCTCCAGGAATCGGGCGTGCCGATCTGGGCCGAGCCGGGCCGCACCGGCGGCTACGCGCTCGACCGGGCACGCACCCTGCCGCCGGTCAACCTCACCCCCGTCGAGGCGGTCGCCATGGCGGTGGCGTTGCACCGGATGCGCGGCACGCCGTTCGCCGCCGCGGCCGGCACCGCCCTGCGCAAGCTGATCTCCGTGATGCCCGCCGCCGACGCCACCGAGGCGCACCGGCTGGCCGCGCGGGTGCACCTGATCGGCGACGGACCGGTGACGCCCGTCCCGGCCGCCGTCGCCGACGCGGTGCGCGCGCGACGCGTGCTGCGCATCCGCTACGCCGACCGCGCGGGCGCCGGCTCGCTGCGTGACGTGGAGCCGCTGGGCTACCTCGGCAACCCCCGGCACTGGTACCTGCTGGGCTGGTGCCGGCTGCGTGACGGCATCCGTGCCTTCCGCACCGACCGGATCACCGCGGTCACCACCCTGGCCGAGCGGGTGCCGGAGCGCGAACTGGCCGCCGACGACCTCGACATCCCCCGGCACCGGGTCCGCCGGCTCAGCCTGGTCTGAGACGGGGCAGCGCGGCCCGCCCCGCGCCCGGCATGCTGTCCCTCCTGGACGCTTCCACAGGAGGTCGCCGCGTGCCCGACGCGCTCAGCTACGCCGACGCCGTTCGCCTGCTGGGCGGGGAGAAGAGCAGGACCGTCGACTGGTTCGACAAACTGACCGGGGGAGCCCTGCTGGCCGCCTCGGCGTCAGTGCCGGCGCTGCTGGGGATCTTCGACGCGAAGGCGGAGTTCGTCCGGCTCGGCCACGAGGTGGTGTCCCAGATCGGCGAGCGGCGCTCCGGGCTGTCGAGGTACGGCCGTACGCGGCGGCTGGAGGCGGCGCACGCGGTGATCGCGGTGACCGCCTTCTTCGAGGCGCTGAACGAGATCGACCTGCCCTTCGACGTGGCCAGCGCCCGGATCAGCAAGGCCGAGCAGTTGTCGCTGGCCGGCGCGGGAGCGGTGCACGAGGCGGCCCTCACCGACGCGTTCTTCGCCACCGCCGCGCCGCTGCCCGGTCCGCAGCTGCCCTATCCGGCGTTCCGGCACGCCCTGGTCGCGCACTACGACGGGCTCGTCGGCCGGGTGCTGCACTTCCTGCGTGCCCTGGCCGTGTGGGAGGCCACCGACGGCTGGCGGCGACAGGCGACGGAGGAAGGGCTGCTCCGGCTGCCCGTGACCGCCGCCGACCGGCACCGGGACCTGCTGACCCAGCTCGCGGCCGACTTCCCCGAGGTGTCCTTCTGGATCGGTCTGCACGAGCACGAGGCGACCCGGGCACAGGTCCGTGCCCTCTCGGCGGGGCTGGGCGAGATGCGGCAGGCCCTCCTCGCCCTCTCCACGGGACGCCCGCCCGACGACCGCCGGGCGGCGCTCGCTGCGGCGTACACGGCCGAGCTGGGCCGCCCCATCCTCTCGTCCGGTGACGTGCCGACCGGGCTGACGGTGCCGACACTCGGTGAGGCGTACGTGCCACCGCTGTGCCGGATCGAGGAACTGCTCGCCCACACGCGGGCGAGCGACGAGGCGTGGTGGGACGGGCGGCAGCTGCGCGACGACCTGTGGCAGTCCCTCGTCGTGCACCTCACCTCGCCGAACGCCGTCCGCGCCCCGCTGCTGGTGCTGGGCCAGCCGGGTTCCGGCAAGTCCGTGCTGACCCGGGTCCTCGCCGCGCAGCTGCCCGCCGCCGACTTCATGGTGGTGCGGGTGGTGCTGCGGGACGTCTACGCCGCCGGGGAGTTGCAGGACCAGATCGAGCAGGCGGTCCGCAACGACACCGGGGAACGGGTGGACTGGCCCGCCCTGTCCCGGTCGGCCGGCGACGCGCTGCCGGTCGTGCTGCTCGACGGCTTCGACGAGCTGCTCCAGGCCACCGGGGTCAGTCAGACCGACTACCTGCGCCGGGTGGCCGCGTTCCAGCGCCGCGAGGCCGACCAGGGCCGGCCGGTGGCGGTGCTGGTCACCAGCCGCACCAGCGTCGCCGACCGGGCGCAGCCGCCGCCCGGCACGGTGGCGGTGCGGCTGGAGCCGTTCGACGACGACCAGGTGCGGGCCTGGATCGCCACCTGGAACGGGGTCAACGCCGCCGCGTTCCGGGCGCTCGGCGTGCAACCCCTGGCGCCGGCGACGGTGCTGACCCATCGCGAGCTGGCCGAGCAGCCACTGTTGCTGCTGATGCTGGCGCTCTACGACGCCGAGGGCAACGACCTGCGGTCGGCCGGCGAGCTGCGCCGGGGCGAACTCTACGAGCGCCTGCTGCGCAGCTTCGCCCGGCGGGAGGTCGGGAAGCACCGGCCGGGCCTGTCCGAGCGGGACCTGGACCGGGCGGCGGAGGACGAGCTGCGCAGGTTGTCGATCGTGGCCTTCGGCATGTTCAACCGGGGCGTCCAGTGGGTCACCGAGAACGACTTCGAGTCGGATCTCGCCGCGCTGCCGTTCCTGGGCGGCCGCCCGACGGTCGTCGCGACCGACGGGCACCTCCGCGCCCCGCTCCGGCCCGCCGAGATCGTCCTCGGTCGGTTCTTCTTCGTGCACCGCTCACAGGCGACGCGCGACGACACCCAGGCCGGGACGTACGAGTTCCTGCACGCCACCTTCGGGGAGTTCCTGATCGCCCGGACGACCTCGCTGGTGCTGGGCGACCTGGTCGCCCGGGAGGCGAGCGCCCTGCTGGGAGCCACGCCGACGGACGACGATCCGCTGCACGCCCTGCTCTCCTTCGCGACGCTGACCGGACGCACCCCGATCGTCACCTTCCTCACCGAGATCCTGACGTCGTGGGGCGGGAGCCGGCGGGACGCCGTCGTCGACATGCTGCTGCGCCTGTTCCGGGCCGCGCCCGGCCGGCGACCGGCTCGGCACTTCGAGTCGTACCAGCCCCGGCAGTTGTCGGTTCCGGCACGCCACGCGGTCTACGGGGTGAACCTGCTCGTGCTGGTCCTCGCCGCGAGCGGGCAGCTGCGGGGCACCGAGCTCCGTCCGGACAGCGGCGACGTGGTGTCCGAGTGGCACCGGCAGGCGCTCTTCTGGCGTTCCCAGCTCAGCTCGGGGGAATACGACAGCCTGTTGGGCGTCGTGCGGGTCGAGCGGACGTGGACGGGAACCCGACGGGATCTCCTCCTCTCCATCGAGGAGGGCCGGGACGAGTCGCTGCCGCCGGTGGGCGACCCCCGCTGGTCCGCCAGCGGATCGAGCGATGACAGCCCTTCGGAGGGGGACGCGGCGAGCTACTACCGGGCGACCGGGGCCGACTTCGCCCTGCTCGCCCGGGCCGCGCACTTCGAGTGCGACCCGAGCATCGACACGGCGCTGCACGCGCTGGGACCGCTGGGCCATCCGCTCGACGCGCTCGACGGCTTCTGGACGTTCGTGGACGGCGACAGCTCGGAAGCCCGGCTCCTGCTCGACGTGTCGCTGCTGCCGATCCTCGGCACGGGGGCACCGGAGCGGGAGCGGGCCTACCGACGCCTGCTGGCCGTGGAGGATCCCGACGACCCGAACGGGCTGCCGATTCCGGGGTTCGTGCTGGACCGGATCTCGACCGACCAGGGGCTGTCCGCCGAATTCGTCGTCGACGTGCTGCGCGACATCCAACGGGACCGGATGGTCGTCGGCTC
Source organism: Micromonospora sp. URMC 107 (assembly GCF_051386315.1). Classification (NCBI taxonomy): domain Bacteria; kingdom Bacillati; phylum Actinomycetota; class Actinomycetes; order Micromonosporales; family Micromonosporaceae; genus Micromonospora; species Micromonospora sp. URMC 107. The sequence goes on along the minus strand of NZ_JBPQTK010000058.1, from coordinate 1,903 downwards.
GCTCCTGGCGTCGGCCGCCCGCTGCGTCCTCGCCTTCCTCGGCCGCGACCGGCAGACCGACCGCGGTCTCGGTGAGCTGGTCAACGACCTGCTCGACGGCGCGCAGGGGTTCGCCGCCGCCGGCGCTCGTCGGCTCGACTGGGTGGACATCGACACCGCGGAGTTGCTGGTCCGCACGTACGAGGCGGGCGTACTGCGCTATCCGGTGTCCCCGGCCGAAGCGGAGAGCTTCCGCGCCCGGCACGGGTCCCGTCGCCCCGATCTGGTGGCTCGGCTGCGTCCGCTCACCGGTCCGGGCGAGTAGCGGTCGGTCCGGTCGGAAACACCGACAGGACGGTGTCGCGGGCGGGGTCGAGGCTGACTCCTGACGACGCCGGCCGCGCGGCCGGCGTGCGAACGGGAGGCGACACATGTCCACCATCACCAACGGGGTCACCTGGTTCGAGGTCGGCACCGACCGGCCGGAGGAGACCGGGCACTTCTACACCGACCTGTTCGGCTGGGCGTTCAGCGAGCAGGGGACGCCGGAGACGTCGTACCGGGTGGCGGAGCCGGGGCCGGAGGGCTCGATCCAGGGGGCGATCCGGGACACCGGCGGGACGAGCCCGAACTACGCGATCTTCTACGTGCAGGTCGCCGACGTGGCCGACACGGTGCGGCGGGCGGAGACGGCCGGCGGCAAGGTGCTGGTGCCGACGAGGTCCAACGACAACGGTCTCACCTTCGCCCACCTGGTCGACCCGGCCGGCAACCACTTCGGCGTCTTCACCCCGCCGGCTGCCTGAGCCGCGCCGTCCGCCCCGGCCGGGTCGCCGGGGCGGACGGCGTACGGTCACCTGCCGGCCGGTCCGCCCCGACCGCCCAGGCTGGGGGGAAGCCGTGGCGGCCCTGTCAGCGAGCTGGCAATCCGGGCCCTCCGGCCGGACAAACGGGTTGCACCCGCGCACGCGGGCGGCAAGGGTATGCGGTCGGCAGCGCCCCGCCCGGGGCGGAGCCAGGTGACGGAAGGTGACCCCCTCTTGACGACGTCCGCGAAGATCCGGGAAGTCCCGCTGACCGGGGCGGGCGCCGGCCCGTACGGCATCACGGTCGGCCCAGACGGCGCGCTCTGGCTGACGCTCGTCCACGCCGGCGGGATCGCCCGGGTGGGCGCGGACGGCGAGCTGCGCACCTGGTCGGTGGCGGCCGACAGCCGGCCGTTGATCATCACTCCCGGCCCCGACGGCGCCCTCTGGTTCACCCGCTCCGGCGACGACCGGATCGGCCGGATCACCACCGACGGCGAGCTGGACGCCGTCGAGCTTCCGGCCGGAACCGGCCCCTGCGGCATCGCCGCCGGTCCCGACGGCGCCCTCTGGTACGCGGCGATGAGCGCCGACGCGATCGGTCGGGTCACCGTCGACGGGGAGCGGACGCGGTTTCCGCTGCCGGTGAGTGGCGGATTCGCCTCGATGGTCGCCGCCGGGCCCGACGAGGCCATCTGGTTCACGCTCAACCGGGCGAACGCGGTGGGTCGGATCGGCATGGACGGCGCGGTGACCCTGCACGCGCTGCCGACCGAGGGGGCCGCGCCGGTCGGCATCACCGCCGGCGTCGACGGGGCGCTCTGGTTCGTCGAGATCGGCGCCGGTCAGCTCGGCCGGATCACCCCGGACGGGCGGATCACCGAGTACCCGCTGCCGGACCGGTCCGCCCGGCCGCACGCGATCGTCGCCGACCCGGCCGGCGGCTGCTGGTACACCGAGTGGGGTGGCAACCGCATCGGCCACGTCACCCCCGACGGCGCGATCACCGCCCACGACCTCCCGACCCCGGCCTCCGAGCCCCACGGCCTCACGGTCGCCCCCGACGCCACGGTCTGGGCCGCCCTGGAGACGGGCGCCCTGGCCCACCTGACCCCCTG
>NZ_JBPQTK010000057.1:0-35362 GCF_051386315.1 Micromonospora sp. URMC 107 | reverse complement strand
GGCCCTCGGCGGGCGGGGGCGGCGGGGGCGGGGTGCCGTCGCCGAAGGGGCGGCCGCCGAGGGCCTGCCGGCCGTGCGGGGTGAGCCAGTTCGCCAGGTCGGGGCCGAGCGGCACCACGCCGGTCGGATTGATGTCGCGGTGCACCTCGTAGTAGTGCCGCTTGATGTGGTCGAAGTCGATCGTGTCGCCGAAGCCGGGCGTCTGGAACAGGTCCCGGGCGTACGCCCAGAGCACCGGCATCTCCGCCAGCTTGCTCCGGTTGCACTTGAAGTGGCCGTGGTAGACGGGGTCGAAGCGGACCAGCGTGGTGAACAGCCGCACGTCCGCCTCGGTGATGGTGTCCCCGACCAGGTAGCGCTGCCCGGCCAGCCGCTCGCCCAGCCAGTCCAGCCGGTCGAACAGCCGGCGGTACGCCTTCTCGTACGCCGCCTGGTCGCCGGCGAAGCCGCACCGGTAGACGCCGTTGTTGACGTCCCGGAACAGCAAGGCGCTGACCTCGTCGATCTCGTCGCGCAGCCGTTCCGGGTAGAGGTCGGGCGCCCCCTCGCGGTGGTACGCCGTCCACTCGGTGGAGAGGTCCAGGCTCATCCGCCCGAAGTCGTTGGTGACCACCTGCCCGGTCGGCACGTCCACGATCGCCGGCACGGTGATGCCCCGCTCGTAGCCGGGGAACCGGGCGAAGTACGCCTCGGCCAGCCGCTCGATGCCGAGCACCGGGTCGCGCCCGCCCGGGTCGAGGTCGAACGTCCAACTCCGCTTGTCGTGGGTCGGGCCGGCCACCGCCATCGAGATCGCGTCCTCCAGCCCGAGCAGCCGTCGGACGATGATCAGCCGGTTCGCCCAGGGGCAGGCGCGGCTGACCGCCAGCCGGTACCGGCCGGGCTCCACCGGCCAACCGTCCCGGGCGTCGGCGGTGATCCGGGTGGCGATGTAGCGCTGGTCCCGGGTGAACTCGCCGCCCGGCTCGACGTACCTGCCGCCGGTCCGCATGAGCACGTCGTCGGCGCTGCCGCCGCCCGTCGCCGCGCCGCCCGTCGTGCCGCCCTCGGTCGTGCCGCCCATGCCAGCCCTCCGCCGTCGCCCGTCGCTCGTCCCATCATGGCGGCTGCGCCGCCCTCGGGCCCGCCGAGTGCCGACCTCCGCCGTGTAGGTCGAGCCCGGAGGCGGTGGGCCGGCTCCGGGCGGGGCGGCGGTTAGGCTGCCGCGATGACCGATGTGGAGGCGGCGGCCCGACGCTTCATCGCCGACGTGTGGAACGCCGGGCGGGAGGAGTCGGCGTACGAGCTGGTGTCGCCGGAGTGCCCGGGGCTGGGCGGAGCCGGCCCGGAGGCGACGCTGGCGTGGCACCGGGAACGGCGCGCCGCCTTCCCGGACCTGCGCTACAAGATCGTGGACGTGGTGGCCGCCGGGGACCGGGTGGCGGTGCACTGGCGGGCCGCGGGCACCCAGGCCGGGCCGTTCGGGCCGGTACCGCCGACCGGGCAGGTGGTCAGCTACTCGGGGGCGAGCTTCCTGCGCTTCGACGACGCGGGCCTGATCGTCGACGTGTGGAGCTGCAACGAGCTGTTCCAGCTGCTCCAGCAGCTCGGCGTCGAGATGCTCCCGCCCGCGGCGGGTGGGCTCAGCGGGACCGGGGCGTGATCCTGGCGAGCGGGATGTCGATTTCCCACGGCTCGGGGACGAGGACGCCGTCGGTCATCCGGGCCTGCTCGACGTAGACGCGCTTCGCCGGGTCGAGCCTGTGGGCGTGCACGACGATCCCCGACTCGGTCTCGATCCGCCAGAAGTAGGGGATGTCCGCCTCGGCGTAGAGCGCGGGCTTGAGCACCCGGTCGATGCTCCGCGAGCCCTCGGAGACGATCTCGACCACCAGCATCACCTCGTGGGGCCGGTAGTGCGAGGGGTTGCGCGAGGCCGCGTCCAGCTCCGTGACCAGCACGTCGGGGATGAAGGCCCGGGTCCGGGAGAGCCGCACCTCGACGCCCTGCGTGACGTCGAGGTCGGCGGGGCAGGTCTCGTCGAGCGCGGCCATGAGGCGACCGGCGATGGACTGGTGGAGTCGCGTGGGGGAGGGCGACACGATGAGGTTTCCGTCCAGGAGTTCGTGGCGGCCGTCGTCGGGCAGGCGGTCGAGGTCGTCGACCGTCCACCCGCCCGGCGGCGGAAAGTCGCCCTGCAGCGCGGCGGTCATGGCGAGCCCTTTCCGGTGCGTCGTTCTCCCCGCCCCACCGTACCGCCGGCAGACCCCGGGTGGTGGTCGCGCGCGCCGCGGCCACAGGGCAGGATGGTCGGCATGACCGACCGCAGCGAGCGCAGCGAGCCGGGCGGCGCCGGCGGAGACCGTGGCCTGCCGGGCGCGGGACTGGTGAAGGGGCTCGCGGTCACGTTGAAGACGATGACCCGCCGCTCGACCACCCAGCAGTACCCGGACGTCGCCCCCGAGCTGCCGCCCCGCTCGCGCGGGGTGATCGCGCTGCTGGAGGAGAACTGCACGGTCTGCATGCTGTGCGCCCGGGAGTGTCCGGACTGGTGCATCTACATCGACTCGCACAAGGAGGAGGTGGCGGTGCCCGGCGCCGCCCGCCCGCGCCAGCGCAACGTGCTCGACAAGTTCGACATCGACTTCTCGCTCTGCATGTACTGCGGCATCTGCGTGGAGGTCTGCCCCTTCGACGCCCTCTACTGGTCGCCGGAGTTCGAATACTCCGAGTACGACATCAAGGACCTGCTGCACGACAAGGACCACCTCGGGCAGTGGATGGGCACCGTGCCGCCGCCGCCCGCGCACGACCCGAACGGTGAGCCGGCGAAGGAGGAGACCGCCGCCGCGCGCAAGGCCGCGGTCCCGGCCGCGCCCGCCGCCCGTCCCGCCGCCCCGCCCGTACGCCCCGAGCCCGAGGCCGGCGCATGACCGGTGCGGACGTGCTGCTGCTCGCCCTCGGCGCGGTGGCGGTCGGTTCGGGGGTGCTGGTGGTGGCGACGCGGCACCTGGTCCGGGCCGGTCTCTACCTGGTGGTCTGCCTCGGCGCGCTGGCCGGGACGTACCTGGTGCTCACCGCCGAGCTGGTGGCCTGGGTGCAGGTGCTGATCTACGTCGGCGCGGTGGTGGTGCTGCTGCTCTTCGCGGTGATGCTCACCCGCGCCCCGATCGGCGCCTCGGACGACCTGGACCGGCCCGGCTGGGCCGCGGCGCTGGTCGGCGGCGGCACAGGGCTCGGGCTGGCCGCCCTGCTGGTCGACGCGTACCGCTGGACGGCCGTGGAGCTGCCCGACGCGGGCACCGCGGAACGCCTCGGCGACCAGATCTTCCGCAGCTGGGTGCTCCCCTTCGAGGTGCTCTCGGTGCTGCTGCTGGCCGCCCTGGTCGGCGCGATCGTGATCTCCCGCCCCGACATCGGCCGGCCGGGGGCCCAGGGGCCACGCGCCGACGGGCCCGGTGCCGACCGGCCCGACGCGGACCGGTCCCGCACCGACCGGTCCGGCACGGCGGTCGCCGGTCAGGATCCGGGCGACGACGGAGGGCGGTCGCGGTGAGACCCGTCATCCCGTACGTCACCGCCGCGCTGCTGTTCGGCCTCGGCGTCTACGGCGTGCTGCGCCGCCGCAACGCGGTGCTGGTGCTGATGGCCGTCGAGCTGATGCTCAACGCGGTCAACCTGATCCTGGTCACCGCCGACACCACCGTGCGCGCGCAACTGCCGCACGGCGGGCAGGTCTTCGCGCTCTTCGTGATCGTGCTGGCCGCCGCCGAGATCGGGGTCGGCCTGGCGATCGTGCTCCAGCTCTACCGGCTGCGGGCCACCGTCGCCGTCGACGAGGTGCCGCTGACCGAGGGCGCGCCGACCGGACCTCCGGCCGAGCCGGCCACCGCCGCCGTCGGCACCGACGCCCGGCCCGCCGGGACGGCCCGGCCCGGGTCCGCCGACCGCCCGGAGGGGGAGCGGTGAGCACGACCACCCTGCTCGGCGCGCTGCTGCCGGCCGTACCGCTGGTGGCGGGTCTGCTCGGCCTGCTGCTGCCGCCCTCGCCGCCCGGGGCCGGGTCGGGCGGGGACCGCTCCCGGCGGGCGGCGATCGCGCTCGGCGTGGCCGGGGCGGCCGGTGCGCTGGCGCTCGCCGTCGCCCTGCTGGTCACCCTCGACCGGTCCGCCGAGGCGTCCACCACCTGGGTGGACCTGGGCGGGCTGACCGTGAGCCTCGGGGTGCGGCTGGACGGCGCCGCCGCGCTGGTCGCCGTCGCGGTCGCGGCGGTGGCCCTGGCCGTGCAGGTCTACTCGGTCGGTTACCTGCGCCGGGGCCCGCACGACGACGTCGACACCGACCACCGCTACCCGCCGTACGCGGCGCAGATCAGCCTCTTCACCGCCGCCATGCTGCTGGTGGTGGTCGCCGGCGACCTGATCCTGCTCCTGGTCGGCTGGGAGGTGATGGGCATCTGCTCCTACCTGCTCATCGCGCACGACCGCCGGCTGCCGGAGGCGCCGGCCGCCGCCATGAAGGCGTTCCTGGTGACCCGGGTCGGCGACGTCGGCTTCCTGCTCGGCATCGCGCTGCTCGGCGTCTCGGCCGGCAGCTTCCGCATCGCCGACGTGCTCGCCCACGACCACGCCACCGGCACGCTGACCGCCGCCTGCCTGCTGCTGCTCGCCGGGGTGGCGGGCAAGAGCGCCCAGTTCCCGCTGCACACCTGGCTGCCCGACGCGATGGCCGGCCCGACGCCGATCTCGGCGTTGATCCACGCCGCCACCATGGTCGCCGCCGGCGTGTACGCCGTGACCCGGCTCTACCCGCTGTTCGAGGTGACCCCGGTGGCGCTGGCCGTGCTCGGCGTCATGGCCTCGGTCACCCTGCTGCTCGGCGCGTTCGCCGCCACCGCCCAGGACGACCTCAAGCGGGTGCTGGCGTGGTCGACGGTCTCGCAGATCGGCTACATGACGGGCGCGCTGGCGGTCGGCTCCACGCCGGCCGCGCTGTTCCACCTGCTCACCCACGCCGCGTTCAAGGCGCTGCTCTTCCTCGCGGCCGGCGCGGTGATCCACGCGGTCGGCACCACGCTGATGTCGCGGATGGGCGGGCTGCGCCGGGGCATGCCGGTCACCTTCTGGTGCACCGTCGTCGGCCTGGGCGCGCTGGCGGGAGTGCCGCCGCTGTCGGGCTTCTGGAGCAAGGACGGCGTGCTCACCGTCGCCCAGGAGGCCGCGCTGCACGGTGCCGGGCCCGCCCCGTCCTGGGTGGGCTGGCTGGTCTGGCTCGCCGGGCTCGTCGGCGTCGCGGTCACCGCCTGGTACGCCACCCGCCTGCTGCTGCGCACATTCTTCGGCGAGACGCGGATGCCGCTGGCCCACCCGCACGACCCGCCCGCCGTGATGCGCTGGCCGGTGCTGCTGCTCGCCGTGCCGGCCGCCCTGCTGGGTCTGGCCGGCTTCGACTGGGCCTTCGCGCGCCGGCTGCTGCTCGCGCCGACAGCGGGCGAGCCGGGCGAGCGCCTCCTGGTCCACGTCGGCCCGGAACTGCTGCTGCCGCTGGCGCTGCTGGCCGTCGGGGCGGGGCTCGCCTGGCTGCGCTGGCGGCGGGACCCGGCCGCCGACCCGGCGACCGCGCTGGGTCCGCTGCGGCCGGTCTTCGCCGCCGCGTTCCGGCTCGACGACCTCCAGCGCGCCCTGGTCGTACGCCCGACGAAGGCGCTGGCCCGCGCGACGCGTACCGCCGACGAGGTGGTGGTGGACGGCGCGGTCGAGGGCAGCGGCCGGGCCGCGCTCGGCCTCGGCGGCGGCCTGGCGGCGCTGCACCGCGCGGCGCTGCCGCGTGCGGCGGCCGGCGTGCTGGCCGGGGCGCTGCTGATCGGCCTGGCGGCCGTCCTGATCGGAGTTTCCGCATGACCACGGGGGAGTTCCTGCTGGTGGCGGTGCTGGCGTTGCCGGCGCTCGGCGCGCTGGCGGTGGCGGCGACGCCGCGGGACCGGGCGGCCCGGGCGGTCGGCACGGCCGTCGCGGCGCTGACCCTGGTGGCCGCCGCGCTGCTGTTCCTCGGCGACCGGACCTGGTCGGCCCACGGGACGGACGCGCCCTCGGTGCGCCCGTGGCACCGGCTCGACCTGCCCTGGGTGCCCGGCCTCGACCTGCGCTTCCACCTCGGGGTGGACGGCATCTCCTGGCCGCTGGTCGTGCTGACCGCCCTGCTCACGCTGCTCTGCTGCGCCTACACGCTGTGGAAGGTCCCCGACGGCGGCAGCGGGCGGGCGCTGGTGGCCCTGCTGCTGGTCGTCGAGGTCGGCATCCTCGGCACCTTCCTCGCCCTCGACCTCGTGCTCTTCTTCGTCTTCTTCGAGGTCGTCCTGCTCCCGATGTACGCGATCATCGCCGGCTGGGGCGGCGCGGACCGGCGGCGGGCGGCGGCGAAGTTCGCCCTCTACACGCTGCTCGGCTCGGTGCTGCTGCTGGTCGGCGTCTTCGTGGTGGTGGCCGCCGCCGGGACGGCCGACGTGGTGGCGCTCACCGGCGGGACGGGGCTGTCCCGGGGCACCCAGCTTGCGGCGTTCACGCTGCTCGCGCTGGCCTTCGCGGTGAAGAGCCCGCTCTGGCCGCTGCACTCCTGGCTGCCCGACGCGCACACCCAGGCACCCACCGTCGGCAGCGTGGTCCTCGCCGGGGTGCTGCTCAAGATGGGCACGTACGGGCTGATCCGGATCGCGGTCGGGGTGGCCCCGGAGGGCGCCCGCTGGGCCGCTCCGGTGCTCGGCGCGCTGGCCGTGGCGGCGATCCTGGTCGGGTCGCTGGTCTGCCTCGCGCAGCGCGAGCTGAAGCGGCTGATCGCGTACTCCAGCGTCGGGCACATGGGCTTCGTGCTGCTCGGCGTCGCCACGCTCACCACCACCGGCATCCAGGCGGCCCTGATCGGCAACGTCGCGCACGGCGTGATCACCGGCCTGCTCTTCTTCCTCGCCGGCGCCATCAAGGACCGTACGCACACCGGGTCGCTGGACGAGCTGTCCGGGCTGCGCGAGACCGCCCCCCGGCTCGCCGGGCTGCTCGGCTTCGCCGCCGTCGCCTCGCTCGGCCTGCCCGGGCTGGCCGGCTTCTGGGGCGAGGCGTTCGCGGTGGTCGCGGCCGTCGAGGTCGGCGGGGCGCTCTGGACCACCCTGGGCGTGCTGGCGGCGGTCGGCGGGGCGCTCACCGCGGCGTACCTCCTGCGGCTGCTGCGCCGGGTGACGCACGGGCGGCCCAGCCCGGCGGTCGGGCGGCTCACCCCCGGCCTGGCCGGCGTGGAGCTGGTCGCGTGGGCGCCCCTGGTGCTGCTGGCCCTCGCGATCGGCCTGGCCCCGACCCTGGTGCTCGGCGTCGCCGAGGCCCCCGTCGACGCCCTGGTGGAGGTGCTGCGGTGAGCGAACCGGGCCGGCGGTACGGACGTGACGGGGTGCCAGCATGAGCATGAGCGTGGTGCAGAGCGTCGACAACGTGGCGCTGCTCCCGGCCTACCTGGCCGCGGGGACGGCCGTGCTGGTGCTGCTCGCCGACCTGCTGGTGGCCCGGGGCCGGGTCACGCTGGCGACGGCCGCCGCCGGCGCGGCGGCCACGGCGCTCGGCGCGGCCCTGGTCGGTGGCGGAGACGAGCGCCGCACGTTCTGCGTCGGCCCCGACTGCTCGTACGTCTTCGGCGGCCGGGCCGCCCTGGTCGCCGTCGTCGTCGCCCTGCTCACCCTGGGCGTGCTCGCGCTGTCCGGCCCGCTGCTGCGGGCGGGGCAGTCGCCGACCGGGGAGTACTGCTTCCTGCTCGCCTGCTCGATGACGGGCGGCGTGGTGCTCGGCGCGGCCGGCGACCTGATCACCCTGATCGTGGCGCTGGAGACGCTCACCCTCCCGCTCTACGTGCTCGTCGGGCTGCGCCGGGACAGCCTGGCCAGCGCCGAGGCGGCCGTCACCTTCTTCGTGGTCAGTGTGGTCGCCACCACCCTGACGCTGCTCGGGGCGGCGCTGCTCTACGCGGCCACCGGCGGGCTGCACCTGGGCCGGATCGGCGCGATCCTCGCCGACCGGCCGGACCTGCTGGACCTGCCGCTCACCACCGCCGCCGTGGCGCTGGTGGTGCTGGGGCTGGCGTTCAAGGTGGCGGCCGTGCCGTTCCACGCCTGGGCGCCGGCCACCTACGACGGCGCGCCGCTGCCCGTGGCGGCGTACCTGTCCACCGCCTCCAAGCTGGGCGGCGTGGTGGCCCTGCTCGCCGTGGTGCAGCACGCGCTGCCGGCCGGCGTGACCGGTCCGGTGCTCGCCCTGCTCGCGGTGCTGACGATGACCGTCGGCAACCTGGTGGCGCTGCGCCAGCGGCGTACGGTCCGGCTGCTCGCCTGGTCCTCGGTGGCCCAGGCCGGCTACATCCTCGCCCCGCTCGGCGCGCTGGCGCTGGCCGCCGGACGCACCGCCGACGCCCGCACCGCCGCGTACGCGGCCGCCGTGGCGTACGCCGTCTTCTTCGTGGTGCTGGAGCTGGCGGCCTTCGCGGCCCTCGTGGCGCTGCGCCCGGCGGGCGCGGACGGGGGCACGCTCGACGACCTGCGCGGGGCGGCCCGGCGACACCCGTGGCGGGCGGCGGCGCTCGGGCTGGCGCTGGTCGGGCTCGCCGGCCTGCCGCCGGGCCTGGCCGGCCTCTTCGCCAAGGTGACCGTGGTCCGTTCGCTGCTGGACGGCGGCGCGGGCTGGCTCGCCGTGGTGGTGGCCGTGAACGCGGTGATCGGCCTCGCCTACTACCTGCGCCTCACCGCCACCCTCTGGGCCGGGCCGACCGCCGGGCCGGCCGGCACGCCGGGCGGGGACGCTCCGGGCGTCGGCTCCGGCGGCGCCCCGGCCGTGGTCCCCGTGCGGGCCCGGACGGTCGGCGTGGTGCTGGCCGTGGCGACGGCGGCGGCGCTGGTGCTCGGCTTCGCCCCGCAGCTCGTGCTCGACGTCGCCGCCCGCTGAGGCGGCGGTCCATCGGGCGGTCTTCCCGTCTTCGGGGGCGGTAGTCCCCACGGGCACTTCGGACATCTCAGGCAACTCACAGCCATGAGACGGATGGTTGGCGGGTACCGGGTTGTTGAACCGGTCAGCGGATCCCGCGTGATCCGTGCTGCACCGAAGGAGTGATCGTGCACCACAACCGTCTGAAGACCGCCGCGCTGCTCGGCCTGCTCACCTCGCTGATCCTGGCGGTGGGCTACTGGTTCGGCGGCAGTGGCGGCCTGGTCATCGCCGTCGTCCTGTCGCTCGTGATGAACGGCGTCACCTACTTCTACTCCGACAAGCTCGCGCTGCGCTCGATGCGGGCGCAACCGGTCAGCGAGGCACAGTTCCCCGAGCTGTACCGGATGGTCCGCGAGCTGGCCACCGAGGCCGGGCAGCCGATGCCCCGCCTGTACGTGAGCCCGACGTCGCAGCCCAACGCGTTCGCCACCGGGCGGAACCCGCAGCACGCGGCCGTCTGCGTCACGCAGGGGATCACCGAGATCCTCGACTACCGCGAGCTGCGGGGCGTGATCGGGCACGAGCTGTCGCACGTCTACAACCGGGACATCCTCATCTCCAGCGTGGCGGCCGGTCTGGCCGGCATCATCACCATGCTGGCGAACATCGCCTGGTTCATCCCGCTGGGCGGGGGCGACGACGAGGACTCCCCGAACCCGGCGGTGCTGCTGCTCACCATCATCCTGGGGCCGATCGCGGCCACCGTCATCCAGCTGGCGATCAGCCGCAGCCGGGAGTTCCAGGCGGACGCCTCCGGCGCCCGGCTCACCCGGGACCCGCTGGCCCTGGCCAGCGCCCTGAAGAAGATCCACATGGGTACCCAGCGCCGGCCGCTGCCCGCCCAGGGGCAGCTCACCAGCACCGCCCACCTGATGATCGACAATCCGTTCCGGGGCGGCGGCGTGGCCGCGCTCTTCTCCACCCACCCCAAGATGGAGGAGCGGGTCGCCCGGCTGGAGCGGATGGCCGCGAACAGCGGACCCGTGCAGTTCCAGCGCTGAGGCGCTGATCACCTTTCCGCCCGTGTCCGGTCCGCCGGACACGGGCGGAACGCCGTGTGAGCGCGTTAACCGTTCCTTTCCCGCGTCCGGCGGCGTTAGGGTCGAAAGGTTCCCCACTCGTTACATCCCCTGGAGGTCGACCGTGGCCGCACTGCGCCAGTACCTGGGCGTCTGGCGGATCCCCGGAGCGCCGATGCTGCTGCTCACCGGCATCCTCGGTCGGCTCGGGATCGGCATGACGCCGCTGGCGCTGCTGCTGGTCGTCGAGCAGGTCACCGGCCGCTACTCGCTGGCGGCCGTCGCCGGGGGCATCTACGCCCTCTCCGGCGCCGCGCTCAGCCCCGTGGCCGGCCGGATCGCCGACCGGATCGGCCCCACTCCGGTGCTCGTCGGCACCGCCGTCGCCCACCCGTTCGCCCTGCTCGGCCTGCTCTGGTCCGCCCGCTCCGACGCCGGCAGCCTGGCGCTGGTCTTCGTGGCCTCCGGGGTCGCCGGGGCCACCTACCCGCCGCTGACCGCCGCGATCCGCGGCGCCTGGAACGACCTCACCTCGCCGGCGTCCGGCCGGTGGCACCTGCGCAACACCGCCCTCGCCGCCGAGACCACGCTCTTCGAGATCGTCTTCGTGCTCGGACCGCTGCTGGTGGCCGGCTTCATCCTGTTCGCCGACGCCGGGGCCGCCCTCATCGGCGCGGCCGTGGTGACCCTGGTCGGCACCATCGCGGTGGCCCTCGGCCGGGTGATGCGCGGCTGGCGGCCGCACCCGCGCGAGCACCAGACCAGGGGGCTCGGCCCGCTGCGCGTGCCCGGCTTCCCGGCACTGCTGCTCTGCGTCGCCAGCCTGGGCATCGCCTTCGGCGCGGCCGGCGTGACCGTGCCGGCGTTCGCCACCGCCTACACGTCCGACGACCCTGACAGCCTCGCCGGGGTGCTGCTTGCCGTCTGGGGCGTCGGCAGCGCGGTGGGCGGTTTCTGGTTCGGCGTCCGCAAGCCGGCCCGGAACATGACCCGGCAGTTCTCGCTGCTGCTCGGCGCGGTCGCCGCCAGCTTCGCCGTCTTCGCGGTGATGCCCACCCCGGTGGCGCTGGGCACCGCCCTGGTGATCGGGGGCGCCACGATCGCGCCCGCGCTCACCCTGGAGAACACCCTGGTCGGGCGGATCTCCCCGACCAGCATGCTGAACGAGGCGTACACCTGGGTGGTCACCATGTCGGTGGGCGCCAGCGCCGCCGGCGGCGCGGTGGCCGGCCTGATCGTCGACCACGCCGGCGGGGTGCCCTGGGCGTTCGTCTTCGCCGGGGCCGCGGTCGCCGTCGGGGCCGGGGTCGCGGCCCTGCCCGCCGGGCCCATCTCCCGCGCGGAGGCCACGGCGGTACGCACCGAGGAGTTGCTGCCCGCCTGACGTGCCCGGGTTCCCCGCCGCGCTGGCGGGGTACCACGGGGTCATGTTCGTCTTCTTCTCGAACCGGGTGGGCTGCCTCGGTTCCCTGCTGATCAGCGCGATCCTGACGGTGGTCCTGCTGCTCGTCTTCTCCCGCTGACCCGACGCGGGTCCGCGCTGTCGGTCCCTGCGGCCGGGGCGGATGTCGTGGGGCGACGGGACGACCGGTGGTGCGGCACACTCCCGACGTGGGGATGCCAGCGCCGGTCACGGCTCACGACATGACGGTCGCTCTGGACTACGGGCAGTTCACGCTCTCCGGCAGCCTGGACGACGACCCGGACTTCACGACGCTCCTCCGGGACGCGCACGTCGACGCGCACATCGCCAGCACTGATCACACGGTGCTCGTCTGCGTGCCGCACCAGAACAACTTCAGGATGCCGCTTCGCGTCGAGGTGTGGGTCGCACCGCCGCCCCGCGACTTCGGGAACTGGGAGGAGATCTTCGAGTGCGCGCTGGCGGTCGACGGCGGGGAGCTGTGGTACGGCTCGCCGACGCTGGAAAGCCGGCGCTGCGAGGTGCCCGACGGGCGGTACGGCGTGCGCATCTGCGGCCGGGGCTTCGTCAACCGCGGCTGGCCCGGATCCACGACGCCCGGTGACGTCTGGCGGGTGCAGCTGTGGCCGTCCAGGAGGAACCTGCCGGACCGGAGGATCAGGGCGTGGTACCCGCCGGAGACCGGACCTGTTCCGCCGACCGGCTGAGGACGGCCGCGAGAGCGGCCCGCTCGTACGGGGCAGACCCGGTCGGCGGCGTGCGGACGGTTGCCCGAGGTGGCCGACGCCCACCGGCGGGCGGATGGGCCGGCCGGAGCTTGCGGGCGAGGGGCCGCAGTGGGCGGGAGTGCGGGGCCCGACGCAGGGACGAGGGCCGCGCAGGCCGCCGCCAGGCCGTCGGAGGGCGCTCGTGAGCGACCAACGACGACTACTGGCGACGGCTTGTGCCCAGGTGACAAGGCGGGCCGGTTCGGGTCCCTTGCCTGTGAGGCTCGGGCCCTTACCGGTAGTTGGTGAACTGGAGGGCGACGCCGAAGTCCTCGCCCTTGAGCAGCGCGATGACGGCCTGGAGGTCGTCCCTCTTCTTGCCGGTGACCCGCAGTTGGTCGCCCTGGATCTGGGCCTGGACGCCCTTGGGGCCCTCGTCGCGGATCTTCTTGCTGATCGCCTTGGCCTTGTCCGAGTCGATGCCCTGGATCACCTTGCAGTCGATCTTGAAGATCTTGCCGGACGCGCGCGGGTCGCCGGCGTCCAGCGACTTCAGCGAGATGTTCCGCTTGATCACCTTCTCCTTGAAGACCTCCAGCGCCGCCCGCACCCGCTCCTCGGTCTCCGCCTGGAGGCTGATGGCCTCCTCGCCCGACCAGGAGATCTCGGCGCCGGTGCCCCGGAAGTCGAACCGCGTCGCGAGCTCCTTCTCCGCCTGGCGGAGAGCGTTGTCGACCTCCTGGCGGTCGACCTTGCTCACGATGTCGAACGACGGGTTCGCTGCCATGCTCATGCTCCTGCTGTCCGGCGGTCTGTGGTCCTTCGTCCCCCGCTGACCAGCGGTACGACCCCCTGACGGTACCCGGTTGCGCCGATGCCGGGGGCAGCCGCTATCCTTGCTTCCGCTGCCGCGTTACGACGCGGTGGGGTGCCCTGGCGGGTTGCCCGAGCGGCCAATGGGAGCGGACTGTAAATCCGTCGCGAAAGCTACAGAGGTTCGAATCCTCTACCCGCCACCAGGAGCACCAACGGCCCCTGACCAGCAGGAATGCTGATCGGGGGCCGTTGTCGTTTGTCTGGCCGAGTCCGGCTGAGTCCAGCCGTTGACGACTGGTTGTGGGCAGATGGTGGGCAGGTCGATCTTGCCTTTGAGCGTGTCCCTGGGGCTGCATCTGTGGGTGTTGGTGGCGCTCGCGGGTAGGTGCGGGCCGCGACCGTAGAGACCGGCTGAGGGCCTCTGCGGCTGGGTGTCGTTGGCTGCGGGAGGTAGGCCGGGGGCAAGCCAGTCCCGGGGTTGGACTGGCGCGGCAGTCGGAAGCCCGGACCGTCGACCAGGTCGACCCGTTCGGCTTCCGTACCGCCTGGCCGTGATCGTGTCGCTCCTGGGGGCGGCGGTCCGGCGGCAGTCGGTGGCTCTCCGCCCCGGCGCCGAAGGCGGCCGGGGCGGAGAGCCACCGGCCGGCTCACCGCCCCCGCGCCGCGCGGAGCGCGGCGCCTTGATACAGAACAGAGCGATTCGGCAGTGCGCGCTTTGTAGCCGAAAGCTATCGTCAATCCGATGCCTGCGGACCTGAGCCACCGTCGCCTACCCGTGCGCTTGTGGCGCGTGCTTGCGATCGTCGGCGTGATCGGCGTTTCTGGCTGGTGGTGGGTACCCGCCGCGGTGAGATTCGTCGGAGATTTTTTCAAGGCGGACCTAGCTAACAAAGATAGCTTCAGCAGCGTCATAAGCATGGTAGTCGGCATCTTGTCACTCCTGACTTCCATCTCTTTGGGTTATGCCCAAATCCGTAGCGCCCGACTGCTCGGTCTATCGGGTGATACCAGGTCAACGGATTCGCGGCAGCACGGTGGGCCTAGCCAGCATGAGACAAGCCTCGAAAAGATCACCCGTTTGGAGCGGGTGGATAACGCTGATGCGCTCGCACTCCGGGTTCACCCTGCGATCGATCTTGGCGCATCAGCCTCTGCCACGGATTCAGTGAGCCACCTTGGGCCTGGGGGCAGGGGTGGATCCCTTAATCCTGACCTGCCGTTATTCGTTCCGCGTGAGAAATATGCCCAGGTCTGTAAGGACTTGTTTGACTTCAGGCGAGACGGCGGATTCTTACTGCTGGTTGGGAACTCAAGCGTTGGAAAGACTCGCCTGCTCTTCGAGGCGACGAGGGCTGTCCTTGGCGACTTCAGACTCTTTGCCCCCAGCCTGGGTGACGGCGATTCGATCAACAGTCTTGCCAAGCTGAGCGGCGAACTTCCGCCCTTGGTCGTATGGTTAGACGAGCTGCAACGCTTCTTGGATGGGCCATATTTGACCGCTGGCCACACCTCCATCACGGCGAGTGCGGTTCGTAAGCTCCTGGAATCGAGTTCCCCTGTTGTTTTCGTCGGAACTCTTTGGCCCGAGTATGCCCGCCAGTTTCGCTCTACAGACCGCGATGATGCTGCCGGATTATGGCGTCCTCGATATCCTTCCGCGCTGGATATTTTAAGAAATAGCCGACTGCGAGAGATATCACTTGCGGCCTTCAGTGCTGAAGAGCGCGAAAAGGCAGCCGAGTTCGGTGACATCGATCCCCGCCTAGCGGTCGCGCTGAAAATCAAAGATCACAGCCTTACGGCAGTGCTAGGTGGAGCTCGTGAAATAGTTCGACGGTATGAGCAGGGGGCGGAGGGGGAGCGAGCGATTATAGACGCTGCGGTTGATGCTCGCCGCCTAGGGATACAGACGCCATTGAAAGAGGAAGTGCTACTCAGTGCCGCTAGGGCTTACTTGCACAGCCATCACCCTAGCGACGATTGGTTTAGCGAATGCTTGAACGAGCTGATTGTCGACGGGCGGCCTCAAGATCGCGCTACCGCACCAATCGTGGCACTGATCAGCCCGGATCGTAGGTCCGTAGTCGGGTACGCAGTAACCGACTACCTTCTTCAGCGGCTGGTCAAGGAGCGGGAGAACCACGATATCCCGGATATTGCGTGGGAGACTTTCGTCGGCGAAATGACAACCCTGCGCGACCGCATGCGGTTAGCGGCGAGTGCGGTGCGCGCGGGTGTCCCGCGTCATGCCGAGTCGCTCTATCGAAGAGTCTTGAATAGTGGCGACGAGGGCTCGCAAGAAGCGGGGCGTGAGCTGTCTGAATTGCTCGTCTCGCAGGGGCGTCTAGATGAACTGGGCAGCCTTGCGGACGAGGGAAACAGCTTTGCCATTGAGGCCCTGGTGGGGCTGTTCATGTGGTCGGAGCGTGCCGACGAGGCATTTGACAAGATGCGCACTCATGCTGATAACAAGGGTGTCGATTACCTGCGGCGTTTTGCCGCCTTTCTTGAAGTGAGCGGGCGGGATGGCGATGCGATGCTGATTTTTCGGGGCTTGGCGGCCAAGGGGGACCGATACGGGCAGCGGCGTCTACTTGAGATGCTCCTCAGTGGCGGGAAGATTGATGAGGCAATAGAAATAAGCCGCGCGATCGAGAATCGGAGCTGGTTTTCGGCATTCGGGCTTTCTGAGATTGAGGCCGCCCTTAATTAAACGCAACTTCACTCATCGCGTGGCGTCGTACTATACTCTCGGATCACCTTCTCCGGCACGCCTTCTGCTTTTATTATAGTCTCACGCTCGAATAGGCTGGTTCCAACCTCCACGCTGAACGCTCTTGCGAGACGTGAGTCTGCAGCTACCACGCGTGTAGAGATTTGAGTTGAACCAACAAGGGCAGTCGGGTATCCGATCACGCAAGTGCCTCGACCATGCTCCGTCGAAACTAGGCCTTGGTCTCGAAGAATTGAGATTGCTTGGCGGACCGTGCCGCGACTGGCTCGGAACTCGGCGGTTAACGCGCTTTCGGTTGGCAGAAATGTGCCAGGGGGCATAGTGCCTTCACGGATGCGATCCATGAGGTCCTCTGCAATCGCTCGGTAGCGGGGCTGTCCATAGCGCGGGGTGGGCACTCCTTCAAGGTACCTGGCACTTGTCTTACCAAGTGCCAAGCAAGGGCCCGATTCGATGCATAGACAACTCATCCACTTGTAGGTACATTTCCCTGTGTGCAGCCAGGGTACGGCTCCTGTCAGGGGTGGTCTCGTGTCTGCCCTGGTCGCACCTGATGCGCGGCGTCCTGTCGGACCGGTTGCGGTAGCCGCGCGTACAAGTTGGTTCGGCGATACCTGACCCGTCTGCGTCGGACGGTGCGCCGTGCCTTCATCCGGGCCGGTGGCCGGCTGCATTCCCCCGTCCGCTCGTACGCCGGCCCTACGACCTGCGGCACGCGGCGGCGTCGCTCTGGCTGAATGCCGGCGTCCCGCCGACCGAGGTCGCCCGGCGCCTGGGCCACGGCGTAGCTGTCCTGCTCCGCGTCTACGCCAACTGCATCGACGGCGGCGACGACACCATGAACGACAAGATCGGCGACGCGCTCGGGTGAGGTTACTGCGGGCCTGAGCGATATTCGCGGTGTCCTGCTGAGCGCTGAGGTGGACGAGGTGCGCTAGAAGGAGGGGGTGGAGTTGCTCTCGCCGCAAGACTCAACCCGGTCCGAGGTCCGTGTCACGGTTGGTTCGATTCAGGCCACTGATAGTCGCGTGCCAGAGTTGCGGCTCTGGGGCATCCGCCGGTCAATCGCTTTGGCTGTTGCAGTTGCGCTGCTCCTAGTCGGCGGTCTGATCGCTGCGGCGCTCCGGTACGCGGGTTGGCCTGGCCTTGAGCGGGGTGCCACCGTCACAGCGGCCACGTTATTCGACCTTTTGAAGCTTGTCTTTGCCGTTGTGGCGGGCATCGGCGGTGTGGCAGCCTTGGTGGTCGCCTACCGTCGGCAGCGAGTAGCGGAGCACACAAACGCGTTGGCGGAATTCGCCCACCAACTGGCGCAAGCTGCTGATCTGCGTGCCGAGGTCTCCAAGGCTCTTGCTGAGGCGGCCGACGAACGGGCAAAAATCGAAACTGACCGTAATGGTGTCCGGCTGTTCAACGAACGCTTTGCCAAGGCGTCCGAGCAACTCGGGTCGGAGAAAGCGGCCGTACGCCTCGCCGGCGTCTACGCCATGGCCGGTCTTGCTGATGACTGGATGGAAGGGCGGCAGACCTGCATTGACGTCCTCTGCGCCTACCTCCGCATGCCCTACAACCCGCCCCCGGGAGCTTCGAGTGAAGCGGCACAGACCGACGACCAAGTGCCGATT
Organism: Micromonospora sp. URMC 107; assembly: GCF_051386315.1. Taxonomy (NCBI): domain Bacteria; kingdom Bacillati; phylum Actinomycetota; class Actinomycetes; order Micromonosporales; family Micromonosporaceae; genus Micromonospora; species Micromonospora sp. URMC 107. The sequence goes on along the minus strand of NZ_JBPQTK010000057.1, from coordinate 18,045 downwards.
GCAAACGTGGAGACGACCCGAACCGCTCGCGAGGAGCGAGAAGTGCGTCATTCCGTGATCCGCCTCGTCGGCAGGCACTTGCGCCTTGCTGAAGACGATGCAGCCTCGTGGCGTGGCTACGACTTCGACTTCACCGGTGCGGTCTTTGATGGCGGAGACTTCTCGCATGCGTCGTTCACCGGTGGGGAGGTGTCTTTCGGCGGGGCGACGTTCACTGACGGGGATCTGTCTTTCGACGGGGCGTCGTTCATCGGTGGGGAGGTGTATTTCGGCGGGGCGACGTTTAGTGGCGGAGAGGTGTCTTTCGGCGGGGCGACGTTTAGCGGCGGGGAGGTGTCTTTCGACGGGGCATCGTTCAATGGTGGGAAGGTGTCATTTTTCGAGGCGTCGTTTACTGGTGGAAAGGTGTCTTTCTTTGGAGCCACGTTCAGGGGTGGGGAGGTGGCCTTCCCCGCGGCGACGTTCAGTGGCGGAAAGGTTTCCTTCCCCTTCGCGACGTTCAGTGGCGGGACGGTTTCCTTCAAGTTGGCGACGTTTAGTGGCGCGGAGGTGTCCTTCACCGGGGCGACGTTCAGGGGTGGGGAGGTGGCCTTCCCCGCGGCGATGTTCAGTGGTGGGGAGGTGTCCTTCTCCAAGACGATGCTCAGGGGCGGGGCGGTGTCCTTCTCCAAGGCAAGGTTCAGCGGTGGAGCGGTGTCCTTTGACGGGGCATCTGTGCAAGTTCCGCCGAAGTTCGACGAATGGGTTGGCGGCCGTCCTCCGGCCGGCCTGGTCCTGCCAGGAGCGTGAGTATCTGTGGGCGTGGGCAGATGGTGGGCGGCGGCTCGGCCCGTGCCGGCCCCGCAGGCAAAATCGCCAGCTCAGAGACGCTGACCGAGGCAAACTCGCGGACGCCCTGTAAATCCGTCGCGAAAGCTACAGAGGTTCGAATCCTCTACCCGCCGCCAGGAGCACCAACGGCCCCTGACCAGCAGGAATGCTGATCGGGGGCCGTTGTCGTTGGCATGGCCGGGTCCAGTTGAGCCCAGCCGCCGACGACTGGGTTGCGGATTGAGGCGGCACCATGAACGACATGATCGGCGATGCGCTCGGATGAGCGTTCCTGGTTCAGCTGTCCTCGGCCGTGACATCGCCGATCAGGCGTCGGGCCTCTGCCATGACGTCCACGTCGAGGTCCGCGGTCGTGGTGCCCGTGTACGGGTGCCCGTTGTAGACGGAATCCACGTAGAGGTAGGCGTCTTCAAGGGCGATCAGCTCGGCTGCCAGCGGGGTGCCCTCCCAGGCCATGAAGGCGTACGTCCAGGATGCGAGGTCGCGAGGCGTGATGGTGTGTGCGAGCGCGCGCCGCGCCATGATCCGGAGGGCCTCCTCTTCGCCCTCTCGGCTCCCCTCCTGGTAGTAGGTCAGGGAAAGTTCCGCCAGAGCGTCTTCCAGCCAACGCCGCAGCTCGTCGCTCTCGCTGCCCTTTTCGGGCGAGACGCCGGCGAGGATCCGAAGGGTCGGACTGTCCACGCCCGCCATGAGGCAGTCGCAGGCGGCCTCGATCACGTCGGCCGCCGTGGCCGGGTTGACACTCCACAGGACGGCGGCGTCCTGGAGGCGGACGAGGGCGTCTTGACCGGGCACCGTCACATGATCCGTCATCGCCCCTCCGCTGTGGCCGACGTATTCAGCGCAGCCCGGCCGCGAGCGGTTCGCCGGCCCCCACGCCAAGCCCTCTGCCCGGGGCGGTCAGTCGTGCTCGGGGATGCCCGCCACCCGGTGCGACGCGGCGTGCATGACCTCGGTCACCAGCCGACGCACATGCCCTCCCCGGGCGCTGTACCACGCGCGCCGGCCGTCGCGCCGCACCGTGACCAGTCCTGCCAGCCGCAGCTTGCCCAGGTGCTGCGACACCGCCGGTCGCGCCACCCCCAGCGCCGCCACCAGCCCGGTCACGTCGTGCTCGCCGTCGACGAGCAGCCACATCAACCGCAGCCGCGTGCCGTCGGCGAGCATCCGCAACATCTCGGTCGCTGCCTCGACCTGGCTGTCGGCGGGGAGGCGTTGTTGCAGGTCGTTGGCACCTGCAACATTGTCGCGTGCGTACATGAGCACATATTATCGCCGTCGTCGGGAATGCCGGTCCACGATCCGGTGGGGGACGTCGGGAGGCGCGGTGAACGACCACGACCACAGTGAGCACGACCGGGGCCACGACCATCCGGCCGACCACGACCACGACCACGACCACGACCGCCACGACCACCCGCACGATCACGGCCACCACCACGAGGGTCTGCTCGCCGCCTGGCGGCATCGGCTGACCCACGCGGTCGTCCCCCACTCGCACGACTCCCGCGCGAAGGTCGACCCGGCTTTGGAGTCCTCCCGCGAAGGTCTACGCGCCCTGTGGATCTCACTCGCCGGCCTCGGGATCACCGCCGTCGCCCAGGCCGTCATCGTCGTGCTGTCCGGCTCGGTCGCCCTGCTCGGCGACACCCTGCACAACGTCGCCGACGCCCTGACCGCCGTACCCCTGGCGATCGCCTTCGTGCTCGGCCGGCGGGCCGCCACCCGTGCCTACACCTACGGCTACGGCCGGGCCGAGGACATCGCCGGCATCGTCATCGTCGCGGTCATCGCCGCGTCCGCCGTCGCCGCCGCCTGGACCGCCGTCGCCCGGTTGCTGCATCCGGCCGAGGTGACCCACCTGCCCTGGGTGGCTGCCGCCGGCTTCGTCGGCTTCGTCGGCAACGAGCTGGTCGCCCGCTACCGCATCCGGGTCGGCCGCCGGATCGGCTCCGCCGCCCTGGTCGCCGACGGCCTGCACGCCCGCGCCGACGGCTACACCTCCCTCGCCGTGCTCCTCGCCGCCGGCGGGGCCGCCCTCGGCTGGCGCTGGGCCGACCCGGTCGTCGGCCTGGCCATCGCCGTCGCCATCAGCTTCGTCCTCAAGGACGCCGCCCGCGAGGTCTACCGACGCCTCATGGACGCCGTCGACCCCGCCATCGTCGACCAGGCCGAGACCACGCTGCGCGCCGTCGACGGCGTCCGCGACGTCACCACGGTCCGGCTCCGCTGGATCGGCCACCGGCTCCACGCCGAAGCCGAACTCGTCGTGGACACCCATCTCAGCCTCGTCGCCGCCCACGAGATCGCCGCCGACGCCGAACACCAGCTCACCCACGCCGTGCCCCGGCTGACCAGCGCCACCGTGCACACCGATCCCGACTGCCACCGCGGCGCCCACCACCACACCGACCTGTCGCACAAGCGCCGGCAGCTGACCCGCTGACGACCAGCTCCTCGGCCATCATCCGCCGCAACGTTCCGCGACGGGTGGCCGATGCCGGAGGGCGACCGAGGGTGCGTCGGAGCGGCGGTCCCCGGCGGGCCGGTTCACGTGCCCGGCGGGATCCTCCCGCCACCGCGCGGGGCCCGGGTGCCGGTGGCGGGCCGTCCTCCTGGCGCCGCGACTGCGGTACGGGCTTTGTCGGTCCCTCGTCAGAGCCCTGGCGCGCTGGCGCAGAACGAGTATCGTGGTCGATGTCCGGTCGAGTTCGTCCTCGGCGCGACATCGTCCCTGGTGAAGGTGGGTACGTCTGGACTCCCGGACCTTCCCCCAATTGCGCGGAAGGTCGCATTCCGCAATGTGCGAAGTGCACGGTGCCCACTCAGCCCCGTGATCAGGGCTCGGTCGGGGCGTCCCCTGGGCCGAACGGCGGAACGTCACCGACGCTCGGTCCGGCGGTGCCCGCACGGCTTTTCTGGGTACCTGCCTTGTGGCACGATCGTGGGACCTCCACCATCCCCGTGACACTTCCCCTGCAGGAGCAACCATGTCTCGTCGAAAGCTCGGCCGGCTGCTTGGCTCGCTTTTCGCGCTCGCCGCTCTCGCGAGCGGCGTCCTGGTCGGTGATTTCCAGGGATCCGGAGATCTCCAGACCGCCGACATCATCTGGAACATGCCCGCGCCTCGCTGAGGAACCACCGCTCGATGACGTGATACCGGCGGGCCGGTAAGGGGGCACGGGATGGCGGGTCGTGGCCCCACCGGCCCCCGCTCGACTGAATACGCATGGCTGATCACCGGGCCGTTGGCCCTGATCGCCATTGTCTGCACGACGGCGGTCGGCCTGGTCGCGCCGCAGCCGTTCGGCGGGTGGTCGCTCGCGCTGCCACTCCTCGCGGCCATGGTGGCCGCCGGAATCCCGGTACTGAACTTCACCGTCCGGCGGCAGTCCCTCGGCGTGACCCTGACCGAGATCCCGCTGGTCCTGGCGTTCTATCTCGTCGAGCCGCTGACGGTCGTCGTGATCTACACGGTCGCGTCGGCGGTGTCCCACCTCAGGCACCGGTTCGGCGCGACGAAGTTCTGGTTCAACGTGGGCCGGGCTGCCGCGGGTTCGTCGCTGGCCGTCCTCGTGCTCCAGGCCCTGCCGCCCGTCGAGGGTGTCGGCCCGGCCACCTGGCTGGAGTTGTTCTTCGCGGCCAGCATGGTGAACCTGCTGAGCATGGCCTCGGTCGCCGGCGTGCACACGCTGTTGCAGGGCTGGCAGGCGGGACGGGGCGCGCTCCGGCAGTCCATGCCGGGGCTCCTGGCAGCGATGATCAACATCGCCATCGGCATCATCGTCCTCATTCTCGTCGCGACCACGTGGTGGTCGCTGCTGCTGCTGGGGACCCTCCTCGTCGCCCTGGCCTTCGTCTACCGGGCGTACGCGCAGTTCTTCCGGCAGCACCGCACCCTCACCGACATGTACGAGCTGAGCCGCGCGGTCAGCGAGAGCGGCGAGTACGGCACGCTGCCCGACGCCCTCCTGGGCCGCGTGCGGGCGCTCATGCAGGCGGAGTACGCCACGCTCTGGCTGCCCGCCCAGGGCAGACACCCCGAGGTGCTGCTGACCGCGCGCAACGACGCCTCCGGTCTGCTCGACTTCGCGAAGACCCCGGCCGTCCTGCGCGAACGTGCCCGGGACGAGGGCCGCACCGTCGCCGTCGGTCGAGGACTGACGACCGACGCCGACCTGCGCGCCTCGCTCTCGACGCACGGGGTCAAGGACGTGATCGTCCTTCCGCTGCGGTCCGGTCAGGCGGTCATCGGCACGCTGGAGGTGGCCAACCGGCTGGGCGACAGCAACTACTTCGTCCGCACCGACGTGCCTCTATTCGAGACGGTGGCGGCGCACGCGGCGGTGGCGTTGGAGAACTCGCGGCTGGTGGACCGGCTCCGGCACGACGCCGGCCACGACACCCTGACCAGGCTGCCCAACCGGCGGCGGATCACCGACGCGCTGGGGGAGGCCGTCAAGATCCGGGCGCCGGGCGAGGTGGTGGCCCTGCTGCTGTTCGACGTCGACCGGCTGCGCCAGGTCAACGAGTCGCTCGGGCACGCCGCCGGCGACAAGGTCCTGGTGGAGGTCGCCAACCGGCTGCGCTCCTGCGTGCCCTCCTCGGCCCTGGTCGGGCGGGCCGGCGGCGACGAGTTCCTGGTGACGCTGCGCCTGGAGAGCACCGAGGCGGCGACGGAGCTTGCCGCGCAGCTGCGCGAGCAGATCCGCGACGAGATGGTCTTCGACGCGCTCACCCTCGACGTGGACACGGCGGTCGGTGTCGCCGTGCACCCCGACCACGGCAGCGACGCCGCCTCCCTGCTGCAACGGGTGGACCTGGCGGCGACGGCGGCCAAGTCCGTGCCGGGCAGCGTGCAGCTGTTCAGCCCGGCGCTGGAGTCCCGGTCGCTGCGGCGGCTCGGCCTCGCCGGCGACCTGCGGCGCGCGCTCGACGACGACGAGCTGGAGGTCTACTTCCAGCCCAAGGTGACGCTGCGGGACCGCCGGCTGGTCGGCGTGGAGTGCCTGGCCCGCTGGGAGCACCCGGCGCACGGCACGGTCGCCCCGGAGGACTTCGTGGCGGTGGCCGAGCACACCGGACAGCTCGGCCGGTTCACCGAGTTCGTGCTCCGCGAGGGGCTGCGGCGCAGCCGGGACTGGACGCACGCCGGCCAGCCGCTCGCCGTCGCGGTCAACCTCTCCGCCCGTACGCTCACCGACCAGCACTTCCCGGCCCGCGTCAAGGAGCTGCTCGACGAGTACGGCGTACCGCCGCAGCGGCTCACGCTGGAGATCAAGGAGGCCGGGGTGCTGGACGGCACCGACCGGCCCATCCCGACCCTGCGGCGGCTGCGCGACCTCGGCGTACGGCTGTCGGTGGACGACTTCGGCACCGGCGACTCGTCCCTGGCCCACCTGCGCCGGCTGCCGGTGCACGAGGTGAAGGTCGACCGTTCCTTCGTGCAGGGCATGGCGACGGATCCGGGCGACCTGGCGATCGTCAACGCGGTGGTCACGCTCTCCCAGCAGTTCGGCCTGGCCGTGGTCGCCGAGGGCGTGGAGAGCGAGCTGACCCTGGAGCTGCTCCAGGACATCGGCTGTGAGATCGGCCAGGGCTTCCTGTTCAGCCGGCCGCTGCCGTACGAGCGCCTGGAGGCCTGGTTCGGCGCCCAGGTGGACCCGGAGACGATCTCCCCGGGGGAGCTGCCCCGGCTGCGGGCCGTGCCCTGATCTGCGGAAACGCCCCCGTGGGGGATCCGATTTCATCTCCGCCGCACGGCCGTGTAATGTATCCCCTGCGCGTCACCCCCCGGGGAGATCGCGCAGGCCCCCTTAGCTCAGTCGGCAGAGCGTCTCCATGGTAAGGAGAAGGTCTACGGTTCGATTCCGTAAGGGGGCTCAGAGGGTCCGGCTGGACCCGCCACGGCGGTGTAGCTCAGATGGCAGAGCAAGCGGCTCATAATCGCTGTGTCGCCGGTTCAAGTCCGGCCACCGCTACTCTCGTCCACCGGGCCAGCTCCCGGCGGTCGGTGGGATGGGCGCCACAGGCGCCCACTTTGCATGTCCGCGCCGTCAGCGCGTAGGCTGATGCGCCGTAGTTGTTATCCGTAGCGAGGAAGGCACTCCGCCGTGGCGAAGGCGACCGATGTCCGGCCGAAGATCACTTTGGCGTGTGTGGAGTGCAAGGAGCGCAACTACATCACGCGCAAGAACCGTCGTAACGACCCCGACCGCATCGAGCTGAAGAAGTTCTGCCCGCGGGACGGCAAGCACACGGTCCACCGCGAGACCCGCTGACCCACGGCCGGCGTCCGCCGGCCCGGTCCTCTGGCACTTCCCGATCGCCGGTCCGTAGGGACGGCGCGGCTCCGGCCGCCGCCGACCGTACGGATCGGCGATCGGCGTTTGCGTGTAGGTTCGCGGCATGTCCCTGGACCCGTCCTTCGTCGGCCGGACGTATCCGCCGACCGCCCCCTATCAGGTGGGCCGAGAAAAGATCCGCGAGTTCGCCACGGCGATCGGCGCCGCCGATCCGGCCCACCACGACCCGGAGGCCGCGCGTGCGCTCGGCCACCCGGACGTGGTCGCCCCGCCGACCTTCCCCATCGTGCTCACGATGGCGGCCAACCAGCAGATCATCGACGACCCGGCCCTCGGCGTCGACTACAGCCGCGTCGTCCACGGCGACCAGCGCTTCGCCTACACCCGTCCGGTGGTGGCGGGGGACGAGCTGGTCTGCGTCAGCGTCATCGACGACGTCAGCAGCCGTGGCGGGCACGGCTTCCTGACCACCCGCACCGAGGTCGCCACCCCGGCCGGCGAGCCGGTGGTGACCGTCTGGTCGAAGCTCGTCGTACGCGGGGAGGGCTGAGATGGAGCTGCCAGCCAGGACGTTCCGGGTGACGCGCGCGGACCTGGTCCGCTACGCCGGCGCCTCGGGGGACTTCAACCCGATCCACTGGAGCGACCGGACCGCCACGAAGGTGGGTCTGCCGGGCGTGATCGCCCACGGCATGTTCACCATGGCGCTGGTCGGCCGCGCGGTCGCCGAGTGGGCCGGGGCGCCCGACGCGATCGTCGACTACAACGTCCGCTTCACCCGGCCGGTGGTCGTCCCGGACGACGACGAGGGCACCGAGATCGAGGTCACGGCGGTGGTCCGGGAGGTCACCGAGGACGGCCTGACCAGGCTGGACGTGACCGCCGTGTGTCGGGGCGAGAAGGTGCTGTCGCAGGCGCGGGCGACCGTCCGGGCAGCGCGCTGACCAGGCTCTCGACGCGCGAGGGGCAGACCGGTTGGGAAAGTCGTGCCGCTACCCGTACACTGGTCCGCCGTGGGGCAAGTAACCCCTGCACGGTCGTGCATGACCGGGCGGGGCGAGCATTGCCGCACAGGGGTGTAGCTCAATTGGCAGAGCAGCGGTCTCCAAAACCGCAGGCTGCAGGTTCAAGTCCTGTCACCCCTGCGCCTCAGGCCTGACCGTTCCCGTGGGTCGCGGCGCCGTACGGCGGCGTCCGGCCCGTGGTGGTGGCATCGGCGGGGTGGCTCCGAGGCATTCGGGCCCTCCCGGCTGATCCGCCGGCCGCGGCCCGTCGCGGGACGGTTGGTCCGGCCGGCGTGACCTAACGCCGCGCACGCCCGACAGCGTGCGACCCCGACATCCCGCGACGGAGGGCGAAGTGGCCGACAAGAAGCGGCGCGGCGAGGACGCCGGCGACGACCGTCTGCACGACGAGGTCGTCGACGACGTGGCCGACGACGACGCCACCGACGCCGAGGAGCCGGTTTCCCGCGGCGGCACCGCGACGCGTTCGCGGGCGAAGGCGGATTCGGCGGACAGCCGTCCGAAGACCAGGGCGGATACCGAGCGGGTGGGTCTGTTCGGCCGCATCGCCCGATTCATCCGCGAGGTCGTGGCGGAACTGCGTAAGGTCATCTGGCCGACCCGCAAGGAGCTGCTGACCTACACGGCCGTGGTGGTCGCCTTCGTCACGGTGATGCTGACGATCGTGGCCGGCCTTGACTTCGCCTTCGCGAAGGGCGTGCTGTGGGTCTTCGGCAACCCCAGCTGACCGGCCGACTGAGCCGATAGTGACGGAAGTGAGCGAGCGTGCCTGAGTACGACGAGACCGCCGAGACCACGGACGAGCAGTCCACGGTGGCGACGGCGGCTGGTGACGAGTCGGTCGAGGCCGCCAGCGAGCCGGAGTTCCCCACCACCGAGCCCGCACCGGACGAGGACTACGACCCGGTCGCCGAGCTGCGGCAGAAGCTGCGCTACGCGCCGGGCGACTGGTACGTGGTGCACTCGTACGCCGGCTACGAGAACAAGGTCAAGACCAACCTCGAGACCCGGATCACGAGCCTCGACATGGAGGACTACATCTACCAGGTCGAGGTGCCGACCCGGGAAGAGGTGGAGGTCAAGAACGGGAAGCGGTCGCAGATCCAGGCCAAGGTCTTCCCGGGCTACATCCTGGTCCGGATGGAGCTGACCGCCGAGTCCTACTCCTGCGTGCGCAACACGCCGGGCGTCACCGGCTTCGTGGGCGCGACGGACCGGGCCGACCGCCCGGCCCCGCTCTCGCTCGACGAGGTGCTGAAGTGGCTGGCGCCGGCGATCGAGACCGAGCAGAAGAAGGCCAAGCCCGAGATCAAGGTCCTCGACTTCGAGGTCGGCGACTCGGTCACCGTCACCGACGGCGCCTTCGCCTCGCTGCCGGCCACGATCAGTGAGATCAACGCCGACCAGCAGAAGCTCAAGGTGCTGGTGTCGATCTTCGGCCGCGAGACGCCGGTGGAGCTGAACTTCAACCAGGTCGCCAAGATCTGACGTCCGGAGCGCCGGCGGTGGGCAGCGGCCCGCCGCCGGCGTACCCGTTCCGCCCTCCGGCCCGACCTCGACGCAGGCGGCGGCGGAACGCTGCGCTACTCTAGAACGTCGTCGCTGTCGCATCGCGCTGACCGTGCGCGCCTGCGGCCGGCACCTTTCCCAGTTTCAAGCCCCAGGAAGAGACATGCCTCCGAAGAAGAAGCTCGTCAAGACTTTCACGCTTCAGCTGAAGGCGGGCCAGGCCACGCCGGCGCCGCCCGTCGGCCCGGCGCTCGGCCAGCACGGCGTGAACATCATGGAGTTCTGCAAGTCCTACAACGCGCAGACCGAGTCCCAGCGGGGCGACATCGTCCCCGCCGAGATCAGCGTCTACGAGGACCGCAGCTTCACCTTCGTCCTGAAGACCCCGCCCGCCGCCCGGCTGCTGCTCAAGGCCGCCGGGGTGGAGAAGGGCTCGGGCGTCCCGCAGAAGGACAAGGTCGGCTCGGTGTCGCAGGCCCAGGTGCGTGAGATCGCCGAGAAGAAGATGGTCGACCTCAACGCCAACGACATCGACCAGGCTGCGAAGATCATCGCCGGCACCGCCCGGTCGATGGGCATCACCGTCAACGACTGACGCTGGTCAGCACTCACCCGATCAGTTCGTGGGAGGGCGCGCGGACGACGCGGCCCGCCATAGACCACAGGAGTACGCAGAACATGCAGCGCAGCAAGAGCTACCGCAAGGCCGCCGAGGTCATCGACCGGTCGAAGCTCTACACCCCCGCCGAGGCCGTGAAGCTGGCCAAGGACACCACCACCGCCAAGTTCGACGCCACGGTCGAGGTCGCCATGCGCCTCGGCGTCGACCCCCGCAAGGCGGACCAGATGGTCCGTGGCGTGGTCAACCTGCCGCACGGCACCGGTAAGACCGCCCGCGTGATCGTCTTCGCCGCCGGCGCGAAGGCCGAGGAGGCCGCCGCCGCCGGTGCGGACGAGGTGGGCACCGACGAGCTGGTCGCCCGGATCCAGGGCGGTTGGCTCGACTTCGACGCGGCGATCGCCACGCCGGACCAGATGGCCAAGATCGGCCGGATCGCGCGGATCCTGGGCCCGCGCGGTCTCATGCCGAACCCGAAGACCGGCACCGTGACCATGGACGTCACCAAGGCCGTCTCGGACATCAAGGGCGGTAAGATCACCTTCCGGGTGGACAAGCACTCCAACCTGCACCTGATCATCGGCAAGGCCTCGTTCTCCGAGTCCCAGCTGATCGACAACTACGCGGCGGTCCTCGACGAGGTCCTGCGGGCCAAGCCGTCCGCCGCGAAGGGCAAGTACCTCAAGAAGGTCACCCTCACCACCACCATGGGCCCGGGCGTCCCGGTCGACCCCAACGTGGTGAAGAACCTGCAGGAGGCCTCGGCCGAGGGCTGAGCATCCGCACCCGTGACGGGGCGTCGCCACATCGTGGCGGCGCCCCGTTCCGTGTCGGTTGTGGCATGCTCGGCCGGTGCGCCTGGAGAACGTCTGGCTGCGTTACCGGCGGCGGGGCCCGTGGGTGCTGCGGGAAGCCGCGGTGCGGGTCGGCCCCGGTGAGGTCGTGGTCGTGCTCGGCCGTAACGGCGTGGGCAAGTCGACCCTGCTCCAGGTGGCGGCCGGGGTGCTGCGGCCGAGCCGGGGGCGGGTCACCGGTCGGCCCCGGCACGTCGGGTGGGTCCCGGAGCGCTTCCCGGCCGACCAGCCCTTCACCGTCGCGCACTACCTGACCGCCATGGGGCGGGTCGCCGGCCTCGATCCGGCCGCCGCCGGCCATGCGGTCGACCACTGGACCGCCCGGCTGGGCCTGTCCGCGTTCCGCCGGGTCCGGTTGCCGGAGCTGTCCAAGGGCACCGCGCAGAAGGTCGGCCTGGCCCAGGCGATGCTGCGTCCACCCGGCCTGCTGGTGCTCGACGAGCCGTGGGAGGGCCTCGACGCCGCGACCCGGGACCTGGTGCCCGCGGTGATCGACGAGGTGGCGGCGGCGGGCGGGTCGGTGCTGGTCAGCGACCACCGCGGCGAGATCGCCCGATTGCCCGGCGCCCGCCGGTGGACGGTGGCGGACGGCACGGTCACCGAGGCCGCGCCGTCGGCGGACGCGGCGCTGGCGGTGGTCGAGGTCGCGGTCCCGGCCGCGCGGGTCGACGGCACCGTCGCCCGGTTGCGCGCCGAGGGCCACCAGATCCTTCGCGTACGCCGACCCGCCCCGCCCGGTGCCCCCGACGGCGCGCAGGGACCGCCGACGGGGCCCGTGGACGGCGGCGCGACGCCCCTCGTCGGGGCGCCGGAGGCCACGGGCGGGACGACCGGGGGAGCGCGGTGACCGCGCTGCTCCGGCTGCGGCTGGCGGGCTTCCTGCGTACGGGACGGGCGTTGGCCCCGCTGCTGGCCGGCCTGGTGGCCCTCGGCGTCCTCTACGGCGGCGGCCGGGCACAGCCGGGGGAGGCGTACGGCGTCTCGGCGGTGGTGCTCTTCCCCGTGCTCGCCTGGCAGACCAAGGTGCTGCTGGACGTCGAGCCGGACGTGCAGCGCCGGCTGGCCCAGGCGCTGGTCGGGGTGCGCCGGGAGCGACTGGCCGGGCTGCTGGCGGCCGGCGTGGCCGGGCTCGGCACGGTGGCCGTCGCGCTGGTCTTCCCGTGGCTGGTCGGCGGGGTCGCCGGCCCTGTGGAGCCGGGCGACCGGTCGGTGCCGGTGGGCATCGCCGTCGGGCTGTGGGCGCACCTGCTGGCCGTACCCGCGGCGGTGGCGCTCGGGGCGCTGGCCAGCCGCGCCTCGACGGGCAGCGCGGGCTACGGCGTCGCGGTGCTCGCGCTCGGCGGGGTCGGCGCGGTCGTCCTCGGCCTGAGCGGGTCGGTGGCGCCGTGGCTGGCGCCGCCGGTGATGGCGACCGCGCGGGCCGCCGCCGACGACCTGGCCGCGTCGAGGGTGGGTCTGCTCACCGCCTGGGCCGCGGCCTGGAGCGCGGCGGCCGGCGCGGCGTACCTGTGGCGGCGGCGCTTCCGGCCCTGACCCCGGCGCGGCCTCCGGTCCCTCGCGCGGGGAGTGACCCGGCGCACCCGGGGGCGATTTGGTGGTCGCGGGCCTTTCGCGTAACCTAGGCCCCGAAGTTCCACCCAGAGACCGCTGGTCACCGTGCCCCGGCACGGTCGAAGGTCCCGCGACGACGGGCGACCCGCGCAGGGCGGTAAGCGAAATTCGGTGCTGAGCATGGTCCGCCGACCGTGTCCGTGTGCCGGCCCTCGCCCCGTGCGCCCTGCGCCGGGGCCTTTCTCGTTGTCGTGGCGCCTGCGCCCCCGTCGAAAGCTCCGGCCGACGACGGTGACCGGCCTCGAGTAACGAGAGAGGAGGGACATGGCGGACAAGCCGATCCGGGCCGACAAGGCCACGGCCGTCGCTGAGCTGACCGAGAGCTTCCGCAACGCGGGCGCCACGGTGCTGACCGAGTACCGCGGTCTGACGGTTTCCCAGCTCACGCAGCTGCGGCGCTCGTTGGGTCAGGAGACCAGCTACACGGTCGCGAAGAACACGCTCGCGAAGCGTGCCGCGACCGACGCTGGCATTTCCGGCCTCGACGAGATGTTCACCGGTCCTACCGCGCTGACTTTCGTTTCGGGCGACGTCGTCGAGGCGGCGAAGGGGCTTCGCGACTTCGCGAAGGCCAACCCGAAGCTCGTCATCAAGGGCGGTGTCTTCGAGGGCAGGGCCATCACCGCGGCCGAGGTCACGAAGCTCGCCGACCTGGAGTCCCGCGAGGTGCTGCTGGCCAAGCTGGCCGGCGCGATGAAGGGCAACCTGAGCAAGGCCGCGGCCCTGTTCCAGGCCCCGCTGTCGAAGACCGCCCGTCTGGCGGCCGCCCTGCAGGACAAGCGCGAGAAGGAGGGCGCCGAGGCGGCCTGAGGCCCCGCGGCGCACCCAGTTCTTACCTAACAGATTCAGGAAAGGACGCCAGACATGGCGAAGCTCAGCACCGACGAGCTGCTCGACGCGTTCAAGGAGATGACGCTGATCGAGCTCTCCGAGTTCGTGAAGCAGTTCGAGGAGACCTTCGAGGTCACCGCCGCGGCTCCGGTCGCCGTCGCCGGCCCGGCCGGCCCGGCCGCCGCCGCCCCGGTCGAGGAGGAGAAGGACGAGTTCGACGTCATCCTCGAGGCCGACGGTGGCAAGAAGATCCAGGTCATCAAGGTCGTGCGCGAGCTGACCGGCCTGGGCCTCAAGGAGGCCAAGGACCTGGTCGAGGCCGCTCCGAAGGCCGTCCTGGAGAAGGCCAACAAGGAGACCGCCGAGAAGGCGAAGGCCAAGCTCGAGGGTGAGGGCGCCAAGGTCACCCTTAAGTGACCTGACGTTCCACCAGACGCGCGTCCGGCTCGGTGAGCCGGGGCACATCGCGTCACGGCGGGCGGTGATCCGACAGTGGATCGCCGCCCGCCGTCTTGGTGGACCGGCGGCAGGCGCGTGAGCAGGGCGTCGACGCCTCGAACCGGCCGGCGACCGGGGCCCGGCGGTAGCCCGTCGGTGGGAAAGACGCGGCGACCCGGATGCCGGGCCTTGACGCGGCACCGGCCCGACAGGCACGCTGACACAGCAAGACCTTCCGCGCTTGCAACGGCCACCACTTGGGTAATGGCAGCGGCGACACCATCGGCCGCCACACCCGAGCGGCCCGGCAGGAACGCCGCGTTCCGAGCGGCCCGGTGAGACCCCGGTTCGAGGGGCCCGAGGCACGTTCCGCGACGACCTGCGGGGTGGGCTGGACAGCGGTTAGCCTCTCGGCTACACTGCTAGTTTGCGCTGCCTTCCGACTTGACCCCTGCTCGGAAATGTCCGTTTACGGATATTTCTGGTGGGGTCATTGGAGTGCACGCGTACCAGCCGTTCTGCAGCACCGGTCCTCGGAAGGACGCATCTTGGCAGCTTCCCGCCCTGCGAAGACCAGTCGTACGTCGAGCGCATTCGCTCCCCGCCGAGTTTCATTCGGCAGGATCACCGAACACCTCGAGGTCCCCAACCTCCTCGCCATCCAGAACGAGTCCTTCGACTGGCTCGTCGGCAACGAGGCTTGGCAGGGCCGGTCGGCGGACGACCCGCACGCACGCTCGGGTCTCGCGGAGATCCTCGACGAGATCAGTCCCATTGAGGACTTCTCCGGCACCATGTCGCTCTCCTTCTCGGCTCCGCGCTTCGACGAGGTCAAGGCCTCGATCGAGGAGTGCAAGGAGAAGGACCTGACCTACTGCGCCCCGCTGTTCGTGACGGCGGAGTTCACCAACAACACCACCGGCGAGATCAAGAGCCAGACGGTGTTCATGGGTGACTTCCCGATGATGACGCCGAAGGGCACCTTCATCATCAACGGCACCGAGCGCGTCGTGGTCAGCCAGCTCGTCCGCTCGCCGGGCGTCTACTTCGACAAGCAGCCGGACAAGACCTCCGACCGCGACCTCACCAGCGTCAAGGTCATCCCCAGCCGGGGTGCCTGGCTCGAGTTCGACATCGACAAGCGCGACACGGTCGGCGTCCGCATCGACCGCAAGCGCCGGCAGGCCGTCACGGTCCTGCTCAAGGCCGTCGGTTGGTCGGCCGAGCGGATCCGCGAGCGGTTCGGCTGGTCCGAGCTGATGATGACCACGCTCGAGAAGGACCACATCGCCGGCGCGGACGAGGCGTTGCTCGACATCTACCGGAAGCTCCGCCCTGGCGAGCCGCCGACCCGCGAGAACGCCCAGACCCTGCTCGACAACCTCTTCTTCAACCCGAAGCGGTACGACGTCGCCAAGGTCGGTCGTTACAAGTTCAACAAGAAGCTCGAGCTGGAGGTGCCGATCACCACCGGCACCCTGACCGAGGACGACATCGTCGCCACCGTGGAGTACCTCTGCCGGCTGCACGCCGGTGAGGACGGCTACGAGGCCGACGACATCGACCACTTCGGCAACCGGCGCCTGCGTACCGTCGGCGAGCTGATCCAGAACCAGGTCCGGGTCGGTCTGTCCCGGATGGAGCGCGTCGTCCGCGAGCGGATGACGACGCAGGACGTCGAGGCGATCACGCCGCAGACCCTGATCAACATCCGCCCGGTGGTGGCGGCGATCAAGGAGTTCTTCGGCACCTCGCAGCTGTCCCAGTTCATGGACCAGACCAACCCGCTGGCGGGCCTGACCCACCGGCGCCGGCTGAGCGCGCTCGGCCCGGGTGGTCTGTCCCGGGAGCGGGCCGGCTTCGAGGTCCGCGACGTGCACCCGTCCCACTACGGCCGGATGTGCCCGATCGAGACGCCGGAAGGCCCGAACATCGGCCTGATCGGCGCGCTCTCCACCTTCGCCCGGGTCAACCCGTTCGGCTTCATCGAGACGCCGTACCGGAAGGTCGTCGACGGTCGGGTCACCGACCAGATCGACTACCTGACCGCGGACGAGGAGGACCGGTTCGTCAAGGCGCAGGCCAACGCGCCGCTGAAGGCCGACGGCACCTTCGCCGAGGACCGGGTCCTGTGCCGCCGTAAGGGCGGCGAGACCGAGGACGTGGTTCCGGGCGCCGTGGACTACATGGACGTGTCGCCGCGGCAGATGACCTCGGTCGCGACCGCGATGATCCCGTTCCTCGAGCACGACGACGCCAACCGGGCACTGATGGGCGCGAACATGCAGCGCCAGGCGGTGCCGCTGGTCAAGGCCGAGTCCCCGCTCGTCGGCACCGGCATGGAGTACCGCGCCGCGGTCGACGCCGGTGACGTGGTCGTCGCCGAGGTCGGTGGCGTCATCGAGGACCTCTGCGCCGACTACATCACGATCCACCAGGACGACGGCCACCGCCGCACGTACCTGCTGCACAAGTTCCGCCGCTCCAACGCCGGCTCCTGCGTCAACCAGAAGCCGGTCGTCTTCGAGGGCGACCGCGTCGAGGCCGGTCAGGTCATCGCCGACGGTCCCTGCACCGACGAGGGCGAGATGGCGCTCGGGCGCAACCTGCTCGTGGCGTTCATGTGCTGGGAGGGCCACAACTACGAGGACGCGATCATCCTGTCGCAGCGCCTCGTGCAGCAGGACGTCCTCACCTCGATCCACATCGAGGAGCACGAGGTCGACGCCCGGGACACCAAGCTCGGCCCGGAGGAGATCACCCGCGACATCCCGAACGTCAGCGAGGAGATGCTCGCCGACCTCGACGAGCGCGGGATCATCCGGATCGGCGCCGAGGTCGTCCCCGGCGACATCCTGGTCGGCAAGGTCACGCCCAAGGGCGAGACCGAGCTGACCCCGGAGGAGCGGCTGCTCCGCGCGATCTTCGGTGAGAAGGCGCGCGAGGTCCGCGACACCTCGCTGAAGGTGCCGCACGGCGAGACCGGCACGGTCATCGGTGTGCGTACCTTCTCCCGCGAGGACGGCGACGAGCTGCCGCCGGGCGTCAACGAGCTGGTCCGGGTCTACGTCGCCCAGAAGCGGAAGATCCAGGACGGCGACAAGCTCGCCGGCCGGCACGGCAACAAGGGCGTCATCTCCAAGATCCTGCCGATCGAGGACATGCCGTTCCTGGAGGACGGCACGCCCGTCGACATCGTGCTCAACCCGCTGGGTGTGCCGTCCCGGATGAACATCGGCCAGGTGCTGGAGACGCACCTCGGCTGGGTGGCGAAGACGGGGTGGAGCGTCGACGGCGACGACGCCGAGTGGAAGCGCCAGCTGCGCTCCATCGAGGCGCACGAGTCGGAGCCGGACACCAACGTGGCCACGCCGGTCTTCGACGGTGCCCGCGAGGAGGAGATCTCCGGCCTGCTGGCGTCGACCCTGCCCAACCGGGACGGCAAGCAGCTGATCGGTTCCAGCGGCAAGGCGCAGCTGTTCGACGGCCGCTCCGGTGAGCCGCTGCCGGACCCGATCGCGGTCGGCTACATCTACATCCTGAAGCTCAACCACCTGGTCGACGACAAGATCCACGCCCGGTCGACCGGTCCGTACTCGATGATCACGCAGCAGCCGCTGGGTGGTAAGGCGCAGTTCGGTGGTCAGCGCTTCGGCGAGATGGAGTGCTGGGCGATGCAGGCGTACGGCGCCGCGTACGCCCTGCAGGAGCTGTTGACGATCAAGTCCGACGACGTCCTCGGCCGGGTCAAGGTCTACGAGGCCATCGTCAAGGGCGAGAACATCCCCGAACCGGGCATTCCGGAGTCGTTCAAGGTGCTGCTCAAGGAGCTGCAGTCGCTGTGCCTCAACGTCGAGGTGCTGTCCAGCGACGGCGTGGCCCTGGAGATGCGCGAGACCGACGACGAGGTGTTCCGCGCCGCGGAGGAGCTGGGCATCGACCTGTCCCGGCGCGAGCCGAGCTCGGTCGAAGAGGTCTGAGGTGAGCGGTGGGGGGGGGGGGGGGGGGGGGGGGGGGGGGGG
>NZ_JBPQTK010000056.1:0-35923 GCF_051386315.1 Micromonospora sp. URMC 107 | reverse complement strand
GGACGTCCCCGGGCGGCGGGCATGGCGGGGCGGGCCGGCCCGGACGGGGAGCGCGGCGGGCCGGGACGCCCCGGCGGCAACGGGTCAGGCCGGTTCCGCGGCCCGGTGCGGCGCGGCGGTCGCCGGGAGCGCGGCGCGGCCGGCCTGCCGGCGGCTCAGCCGCCCGGTCCGGTGCAGCCAGCGCACGGTGTCGGCCATCGTCTCGTCCAGCGACCGGCTGACCGGCCCGAGCAGCTCCGCGGTGGGCGTGCCGTCCATCGGGCGGGCGGTGGCGCAGAGGTAGATCGCGCCGTGCTCGGCGGGCAGGTGCACGGGCGACAGCCGCTGCGCCGCGCTGACCAGGTGGCCCATCGGCAGCAGGGCCCGGGCCGGCAGCCGGAGGGTGGGCAGGGCCCGCCCGGTGACCCGGCGCAGCGCGTCGACGAACTCGCCGGTGGTGACGTACCGGCCGGGGGCCGGGAAGCGACGGGGGCCGCGCCCCGGTTCGAGCACCGCCGCGTGCAGCCGGGCCACGTCCCGCACGTCGCCGACGGGGAAGCCGCCACTCGGCCACAGCGGCATCAACCCGCGCAGCACGTTGCGTACCCGGGCCGTCTGGTCGCCCAGGTGCGGGTCGTCGGGGCCGAGCGAGGCGAGCGGGTACGTGATGACCACCGGCGCCCCGTCGTCCTGGTGCCGGCGCGCGACGTGCTCGGCGGCGGCCTTGCTGGCCAGGTACGCCTCCCGGGGCGCGCCGACCGGTGAGTCGACGGTCAGCGGGGACCGCGCGGCCGGCAGCAGCGCGCCGAAGGTGGAGACGTGGACGATCGGGTCGAGGCCCGCCGCCCGCGCCGCCCCGAGCACCACCTCGGTGCCGCGGAGGTTGACCGCCCGCATCCGCGCCCGGTCCCGCGAGTCGAAGCTGTACACGCCGGCGGCGTGCAGCGCGGCGGCGCAGCCGTCGGCGGCCCGGGCCACGTCGGCGGGGTCGGTGACGTCGCCGGTGACCAGCTCGACGCGCCCGACGTCGGCGCCCAGCGCGGTCAGCACCCGGCGGGCGCGCGCCGGGTCACGCACGAGCATCCGGACCCGGTGGCCGGCGTCGAGGACGGCCGCCGTCGAGTGGGAGCCGATGAATCCGGTGCCACCGGTTACCAGGACCAGCATCGCGACTCCCGTGGGTGGGGGACTGGGTCGTCGCCCATCATCGGCGCGCGTCGACGGGGGCCCCTTCTCCCAGGGTGCTCAACAGGTGTCGATCGCGTTGCCTGCGCCTTCGGTTTCCCAATACTGGCATTGCCGCAGTCGTGGGAGCCGTCGTCGTGACCGCCCGGCGGGGCGGCGCAGAGCAGGAGGCAGATCATGATCGCTCGTCGGGTGGCCTCGTCGGTGGTGCAGCGCCAGGTCAACTACGTCACGCCGGTGCCGCAGGGGGCCGCACGGGGCCTGGTGGACACCGTCTACACCCAGGTCGCGCAGGAGATGCGACTGGTGGTGCCGCCGGCGCAGCTGCACTCCCCGTCGCCGGAGGTGCTGGCCGCGTACTGGATGGTCATGCGGGAACCGCTGCTGCCGACGGCGAACGTGGACCGGGCGACCAAGGAGGCGGTGGCCGCCGCCGTGTCGGTCGCGAACATCTGCCCGTACTGCGTGGACATGCACAGCGTCGGGCTCTACGAACTCTCCACGGAGCACGACGCGGAGGCGATCGTGGCCGACCGGCTCTCCGAGATGACCGACGGGCGCCTGCGCGCGGCGGCGCAGTGGGGCCGTACGGCACACCAGCCGCAGACCCCGCGGCCGGTCCTGCCGTTTGCCGAGCGGGACCGCCCGGAGCTGGTCGGCGTGGTGGTGGCCTTCCACTACATCGCCCGCGTGGTCAACGTGTTCCTCTCCAACTTCCTGCTTCCGCCGGGGCTGACGCCGCGGGCGCGGCGGCGCCTGAAGCGCGGCATCGGCTGGGTGTTGCAGGGGACGCTGCGCGACGCCCGGGAGCCGGGCCGCTCGGTGGAGCTGCTGCCGCCGGCGCCGCTGCCGGCGGAGGCCGGCTGGGCGGCGGGCAGCCCGCACGTCGCCGGCGCGATGGCCCGCGCCTACGCGGCGTTCGAGGCAGCCGGCGAGCGGGCCGTTCCGCCGGCCGTCCGGGAACTGGTCGCGGAGCGCCTCGACGCCTGGCGGGGGGAGGAGACCGGCCTGAGTCGACAGTGGTGCGAACGGCTGATCGCGCCGCTGCCCGAGGCGGAGCGGGCCGCCGGCCGCCTGGCCCTGCTGACCGCGTTCGCCTCGTACCAGGTCGACGAGGAGGTGGTCACGGAGTTCCGCCGCCACCAGCCGGGCGACGCGGCCCTGGTCGACGCGGTCGCCTGGGCCAGCTTCGCGGCGGCCCGCCGGGTCGGCACCTGGTACGCCCCCGCCGGCTCGCCCGAGCCGGTCTGACGGGTTCCCGACCCGAACTGCGCAACTTTGGAGACGTGCCGGCGTGTCCGAGCCGACACGCTGGGTGCGGGCGCGGTGTTCTCGCGCCCGTGACCCTTCCAAGGAGGCAACGTGACCAGCTACCAGGCGACCCTGCCCGGAGCGTCCGGGCGTTGGGCGGCACTCAACGGCGCGCACCACCGGGCGGCCCTGAACGGCTTTCTCGTGATCGTGCTGGCGCACTGGGCCGAGCACCTGGTGCAGGCGTACCAGATCTGGGGCCTGGGCTGGTCGCGGCCGGAGGCGCGCGGGGTGCTCGGCATGCCGTTCCCGTGGCTCGTCAGCTCCGAGTGGCTGCACTACGGGTACGCCATCGTGATGCTCGTCGGGCTGTGGATGCTGCGCCCCGGCTTCGTCGGGCGCAGCCGGAGCTGGTGGACCGCCGCCCTGGCGATCCAGTTCTGGCACCACATCGAGCACCTGCTGCTGCTGTTGCAGGCGCAGACCGGCCGGCACCTGTTCGACAGCCCCGTGCCCACCAGCCTGCTCCAGGTCGTGATCCCCCGGGTCGAGCTGCACCTGTTCTACAACACGGTCGTCTTCGTGCCGATGGTGATCGCGATGTACCTGCACCTGCGGCCCTCGGCGGCCGAGGCGAAGCTGATGTCGTGCAGCTGCCGGCATCCCGAGGCCGCCGTGCAGCCGTCGTGACCACCGTGGACGACGCCCGCCCGCCCGCGCCGCCCACGTCCGCCGGGGCGGTGCAGCGGGCGGCCATCGTCGTCGCGATCGGCGTCGTGCTGTCGATCGTGGCGCTGCTGGCCTTCGGCACCCCGGCCGAGAGCCGGAGGTTCATGCTGAACCCGGGCGACGGGTCGGTCGTCGGGGCCACGCCCGCCGAGGTGACGCTCACGCTCGGCGGCGCCGAGTCGGCCGGGAACCCGCACCTGGCCGTCACCGGACCGACCGGGGCGGTCGTCTCGACCGGGAGACCGGCCGTCCGCGACGGCCGCCTCGTCGTGGCGGTGCGCGACGCCGGGCCGGGCGCCTACCGCGTCGCCTACCGCGCCCTGTTGCCCGACGGTCGACAGGTCGCCGGCCTGGCCGGCTTCACCGTGACCCCCGGCGCCGTCCCGGCCGGGCCCGTCGCCGCGCCGATCGGGGACGCGGCCGCGAACGCCGGCCACGACCACGCCCGGATCGACGGCATCAACGGCGTGCTCCTGCTGCTCGACCTGGGTCTCGTCGCGGTGGCCCTGCTGCTGATGTTCCTCCGCCCGCAGCGCGGGAGGAGACCCGTCGCAGGTTTGTGATCCGCCCGCCTCGGCCCCGCCGGGCGCGGCGCGGCGGTGGATGAGCGCACAGCAGAAGAGGCGGCCCCGGCCGGCACGAGGTGACGATGAAGTCACCCGCCGGCCGGGGCCGGCGTCGTCGTACCGACAGGGGGATCTACCATGCCGACGGTACTGGGCTCCATGCGTCGCCTGTTGATGGCACCGAAGCTCGCGGAGGTGACCTTCGCGCGCCGCGGCTTCCCCGGCCCCGCCACGGACGTCACCCGTCGGTTGGAGGCGGTTCCGCAGTCGGTGGTCTGCGGGTTCGAGTGGGGCATCGACACCCGCGACCCGTGGGAGCTGGAGCGCCGGCTCGCGCTCGTCGACCGGGAACTGCTGGGCTTCGCCTACGAGGGCGCCACGATGGCCTGCACCATCCTGGACGTGATGGGGCCCCGGCGCGGCACCCGCACCCGCGACCTGTTGCGGGGCCCAGGCGCGCCGCACCTCTTCCTCGCCTACATCGGCATCGGGTTCGCGATGGCCCGCCTGCCGCGACCCCTGTGGCGGCACGTGGTCCCCGATCTCACGGGCTCCCCGTACCACCCGACGATGACCTGGCTGGCCGTGGACGGCTACGGGTTCGACCGCGCCTACTTCGACCTCGACCGGTGGGTGACCCGGCAGGAGCGGCTGGCGGCCTACCCGTGGCAGGGGCACGGGGACTACTTCCTCCGGGCCACGGACCAGGGCCTCGGGCGGGCGCTGTGGTTCATCCACGGCGCCCGCACCGCCGACGTGGCCGGGGCCGTCCGGGCCTTCGCCGCCGACCGGCATGGCGACCTCTGGAGCGGGGTGGGGCTCGCCGCCACCTTCGCCGGAGGCGCCGACGCCGAGGCGCTCGTCGCGCTGCGCGCCGCCGCCGGCCCGTGCGCGCCGGACCTGGCCCAGGGCGCGGTCTTCGCCGCCAAGGCCCGCAGCCACGCCGGATACGTGCCGGCGCACAGCGAGGCGGCGATGCACGCGCTCGGCGAACGGTCCGTGGCCGCCGCCGCGACCCTCGCCGACGACGTGGCGGTCCGCGCCGAGACGGCCGGAGGGCTGCCCGCGTACGAGATCTGGCGGCGCAACGTCCGCGCCCACTTCGAGCCGGCCGACGTCGGTCACGCTCGCTGAGAACACCCGCGTCACCCTCCGGACGGCTGCCGTGCCACCGCCCGGCCGGCGCCGCACGTGAATGTTCCTGATAGTTGCGACGAATGCGCAAGGTTGAAGAAATCAAATCTTCCCCCTCTTGCCATCATCGAATTGGATGTCCATCCCCGGTAAACGGTAACACCGACCCTTTGGGGGAACGTGCGATGCAGAGCCTGCGTGATCTGCGGCGCAGAATCCTGACGCCAAATATCTCCGAGACGAAAATGGACGTGCGCGGCTTCCACGTGAAGAACGAGGAATCGAAGGCGCTGCTCGAAACCGTCGGCGCCTCATTCCTCGCCGGTTACGGATATGCCGCCGAGGCGCCGACGACCGCCGCGGCCGAAGGCCGGCTGGAAACGGTGCCGACGCGCTTTCGTGGCTTCGCGTACGAGGGCGCCGGGATGGGTTTCGCCGTCCGGGACGCGCTGCGGCCGGGCCGCCCCCGGCACGTGGCGAGCCTGCTCGCCGGCCGGGGCGACGCGCACGTCTACATGGTGTACGTCGGCGTGGGCTGGGCGATGGCCCGGGTGCCCCGGTTCCGCTGGGGCCAGCTGTACGCCCCGGACCCGCTGCTGCGCTGGCTGGTGCTCGACGGCTACGGCTTCCACCAGGCGTACTTCCACACCGACCGCTACGTCCACGGGCAGTACCGCCAGCCCCGGTTCCCGTGGCCGGCCGACGGCCCGCACGAGTACGCCGACCGGGTCATCGACCAGGGCATCGGCCGGGCCACCTGGTTCGTCGGCGGGACCGACGTGGACCGCGTCACGGAGATCTTCCGCGCGTTCCCCGCGCACCGCAGAGCCGACCTGTACGCCGGGGCCGGCCTCGCCGCCACCTACGCCGGCGGAGCCGTCGAGGCGGACCTGCAACGGTTCCGCGACCGCGCCGGCGACTACCGCGCGAACCTTGCCCAGGGCAGCGCCTTCGCGGCCGGGGCCCGCGTCCGCGCCGGCCTGGTCGCCCCGCACAACGAGGTCGCCACGCAGGTGTTCTGCGGCATGTCCACCGCCGAGGCGGCGAAGGTGACCGACGTGACGCTGCCCCACGGCGGGGACGGCGCCACGCCCGCCTTCGAGCGGTGGCGCCAGGCCATCGCCGCGGAGTTCGAGGGGCGGTGCTGATCGTGGCGCCCCACCCACCGGCCGGTCCCGCGCCCCGGCGGTCCACCACCGCACGTAACGAAGGAGAGACCTCGTGACCAGGATCGCTGTCGTGGGGATGGCGTGCCGCTACCCGGATGCCACGTCGCCCCGTGAACTGTGGGAGAACGCCCTCGCCGGGCGGCGGGCCTTCCGCCGGCTGCCCGAGGTGCGCATGAGCCTGGACGACTACTGGGATCCGGATCCGGCCACCCCCGACCGCTTCTACGCCCGCAACGCGGCGGTCATCGAGGGCTACGAGTTCGACCGGATCGCCTACAAGGTCGCCGGCAGCACCTACCGCTCCACCGACCTCACCCACTGGCTCGCCCTCGACATGGCGGCCATGGCGCTGGCCGACGCCGGGTTCCCGATGGGGGAGGGCCTGCCCCGCGAGCGGACCGGCGTGGTCGTCGGCAACACGCTGACCGGCGAGTTCTCCCGGGCCAACCAGCTGCGGCTGCGCTGGCCGTACGTGCGCCGCATGGTCGCCGCCGCGCTCAAGGAGCAGGACTGGGACGACGACCAGCTCACCACGTTCCTCGACGACTTCGAGGCGACGTTCAAGGGCCCGTTCCCGGAGGTGGACGAGGACACCCTCGCGGGTGGGCTGTCGAACACCATCGCCGGCCGCATCTGCAACCACTTCGACTTCAAGGGCGGCGGCTACACCGTCGACGGCGCCTGCTCCTCGTCCCTGCTCTCCGTCGCCACCGCGTGCAAGACCCTCTCCGACGGCGAGGTCGACGTGGCGGTCGCCGGCGGGGTGGACCTGTCCATCGACCCCTTCGAGATCATCGGCTTCGCCAAGACCGGCGCGCTGGCGCGCGGCGAGATGCGGGTCTACGACCGCGGCTCGAACGGGTTCTGGCCGGGCGAGGGCTGCGGCATGGTGGTCCTGATGCGCGAGGACGAGGCCCGCCGGGCCGGGCACCGCATCTACGCCACCGTCGCGGGCTGGGGCATCTCCTCCGACGGCAAGGGCGGCATCACCCGGCCCGAGGTCGCCGGCTACCAGCTCGCCCTGCGTCGGGCGTACGACCGGGCCGGGTTCGGCATCGAGACCGTCGGGCTCTTCGAGGGCCACGGCACCGGTACGGCGGTGGGCGACGCCACGGAGCTCCAGGCGCTGTCGCTGGCCCGGCGCGCCGCCGACGGGAACTCCGCGCCGGCCGCGATCAGCTCCATCAAGGGCATGATCGGGCACACCAAGGCGGCGGCCGGCGTCGCCGGCCTGATCAAGGCCGCGATGGCGGTCCACCACGAGGTCCTGCCGCCCACCGTCGGCTGCGTCGACCCGCACGAGATCCTCACCGCCGAGCAGTCCGCGCTGCGGGCCCTGCGCAAGGCCGAGGCGTGGCCCCGCGACGTGCCGGTGCGTGCCGGCGTGACGGCGATGGGCTTCGGCGGCATCAACACCCACATCGTGCTGGAGAACGCGCAGCCGCGTCGCTCCGCCCGGCTGGACAGCCGCTTCCGCAACCTCGCCGCGTCGGTCCAGGACGTGGAGCTCCTCCTCGTCGACGGCGGCAGCCCGCAGGAGCTGCGCGAGCGGCTGCAGCGGCTCGTCGAGTTCGCGCCCACGGTGTCGTACGCCCAGCTGGGCGACCTCGCCGCCACCCTGCACCGGGAGCTGCGCGACCTGCCGTACCGGGCGGGCGTGGTGGTCTCCTCGCCGGAGGACGCCGAGCGGCAGCTGCGCCGGGTCTGCGACGCCCTCGACGCCGGCGAGTCGCGCCTGTTCTCCGCCGACGGCCGCTGCTTCCTTGGCCACGTGAGCGGTCCGGGCCGCATCGGCTTCCTCTTCCCGGGGCAGGGCTCCGGCCGGGGCACCTCGGGCGGCGCGCTGCGCCGGCGCTTCGCCGACGTGGAGGAGGTCTACCAGCGGGCGGCGCTGCCGAGCAGCGGCGACATGGTCGCCACCGCGGTGGCCCAGCCGCGGATCGTCACCGGCGCGCTGGCCGGCCTGCGGGCGCTGTCGCTGCTCAACCTCGACGCGACGGTCGCCGTCGGGCACAGCCTCGGCGAGATCGCCGCCCTGCACTGGGCCGGCGTGCTCGACGAGGAGGCCCTGCTCCGGGTCGCCGGCGTGCGTGGCCGCACGATGGGGGAGCACAGCGCCTCCGGGACCATGGCCAACGTCGGCGCCCCGCCCGAGCGGGTGGCCGGGCTGATCGCCGGACTGTCCGTGGTGATCGCCGCGTACAACGGGCCGGAGCAGACCGTGATCGCCGGCTCGGAGGCCGCGGTGGAGGACGCCTGCGAGCGGGCCCGCGCGGCCGACCTGCGGGCCACCCGGCTGTCGGTGTCCCACGCGTTCCACTCCCCGCTGGTCGAGCCGGCCGCGGACGCCTTCCTGGAGGCGCTGGCGGGGGAGCGGTTCGGGCCCGTCAGCCGGCGGATCGTCTCCACCGTCACCGGCGAGCCGCTCGCCCGGGACACCGACGTCTCCGCCCTCCTGCGCCGCCAGATCACCGACCCGGTGCTGTTCAGCCAGGCCGTCGCCCTCGCCGCCAAGGAGGTCGACCTCTTCGTCGAGGTCGGTCCGGGGCAGGTGCTCTCCGGCCTCGCGGCGGCCAGCACCGACCTGCCGGCGGTGGCGCTCAACACCGACGACGAGTCGCTGGCGGGCCTGCTGCGCGTCGCGGCGGCCGCGTACGTCGTCGGCGCCGGCGGCGTGGAGGGCGCCCTCTTCCACGACCGGCTGGTCCGGCCGCTCGAGGTGGGCCAGAACTTCCGCTTCTTCGCCAGCCCCTGCGAGTCCGCGCCGGTGGTGAGCCTGCCCAAGGGCGCCGGCGTGCGGGCGGCGGAGCCGTCGACGGCGAACGGGCGGCGGGCGGAGCCGGAGCAGCCGGCCGGCGAGTCGAGCCTGCAACTGCTCCGCCGGCTGGCCGCCGAGCGGGCCGAGCTGCCGCTGGAGATGGTGCACGACGGCAGCCAGCTCCTCGACGACCTCCACCTCAGCTCGATCACCGTCGGCCAGCTGGTCAACCAGGCGGCGCAACAGCTCGGCGTGCCGGCCGCGCAGACCCCGACCAACTTCGCGACGGCCACCGTCGGGCAGCTCGCCGAGGCCCTGGAGCAGCTCGCCCGGACCGGTCGGGACGCCGACGCGTCCGGCCCGGTCCTCGTGCAGGGCGTCGCCGACTGGTGCCGGGCCTGGTCGGTCGACCTCGACGACGCGCCGGCCCCGGTCGCCGCCCGAACCGAGGCCGACGGCCCCTGGCAGCTCTTCGCCCCCGCCGGCCACCCGCTCGCCGAGCCGCTCCGCGCGGCCCTGCAGACCGCCGGCGTCGGCGCGGGGGTGCTGGTGTGCCTGCCGGAGCGGTGCGCGGAGGCCGATCTCGAACTGGCCCTGCGCGGCGCGCAGGCGGCGACCGCCGCCGCCCCCGGCACCCGCTTCGTCCTCGTCCAGCAGGGCCCGGGCGCGGCCGGGCTGGCCAAGACGCTGCGACTGGAGGCGCCGCACCTGCGGACCACGATCGTGCACACCCCGCCGGTGCCGGAGGCCGTCTCCCGGGTGACGGCGGAGGTCGCCGCCACCGACGGGTTCGCCGAGGTCCACCACGACGCCGCCGGGCGGCGGCGGGTGCCCGTCCTGCGCGGGCTGCCGGTGCGGCCGGCCGAGACGCGCCAACCGCTGGGCGCCGAGGACCTGCTGCTGGTCACCGGAGGTGGCAAGGGCATCACCGCGGAGTGCGCCCTGGCGATGGCCGTGGACAGCGGCGCCAGCCTCGCCGTGCTCGGCCGCTCGGACCCCGCCCGGGACGACGAGCTGGCCGCGAACCTCACGCGGATGGCGGACGCCGGCGTGCGGGTGCGCTACGCCCGGGCCGACGTGGCCGACCCCGACCAGGTGCGGCAGGCCGTCGACGGGCTC
Source organism: Micromonospora sp. URMC 107 (assembly GCF_051386315.1). Lineage (NCBI taxonomy): Bacteria > Bacillati > Actinomycetota > Actinomycetes > Micromonosporales > Micromonosporaceae > Micromonospora > Micromonospora sp. URMC 107. Next base: position 26,033 of record NZ_JBPQTK010000056.1, on the reverse strand, counting down.
GTCGCCGAGCTGGGACCGGTCACGGCGGTGCTGCACGGCGCGGGCCGCAACGAGCCGGCGGGGCTGACCGGCCTCACCATGGACGCGTTCCGCCGTACCTTCGCGCCGAAGGTCGACGGCCTGCGCGCCGTGCTCGACGCGGTCGACGCCGACCGGCTGCGCCTGCTGGTGACGTTCGGCAGCATCATCGGCCGGGCCGGCCTGCGCGGCGAGGCGCACTACGCCACGGCGAACGACTGGCTTGCCGAGCTGACCGTCGACTTCGGCCGCCGCCACCCGAACTGCCGCAGCCTCTGCCTGGAGTGGTCGGTCTGGTCCGGCGTCGGCATGGGCGAGCGGCTCTCCGTGGTCGAGGCACTGACCCGCGACGGCATCACCCCGGTCACCCCCGACCAGGGGGTGCAGATGCTCCGGCGCCTGCTCGCCGACCCGCACGCGCCGTCGGTGGTGGTCGTCAGCGGGCGGACCGAGGGCATCGACACGGTCCGGGCGGACCTTCCGGAACTGCCGCTGCTGCGGTTCGTGGACCGCCCGCTCGTCCGTTACCACGGCGTCGAGCTGGTCACCGAGGCCGAGCTCAAGCCGGTCACCGACCTCTACCTGGACCACCACCGGCTGGACGGCAACCTGCTGTTCCCGGCCGTGTTCGGGATGGAGGCGATGGCCCAGGTGGCCGCCGCGGTGACCGGCCGGTCCGACACGCCGGTGGTGGAGCGGGCCGAGTTCCTGCGACCCATCGTGGTGCCGCCGGAGGGCAGCACCACCATCCGGATCGCCACCCTCGTGGTCGACGACGACGTCGTGGACGCGGTCATCTACAGCGCGGAGACGGAGTTCAGCGCCGCGCACTTCCGGGCGCGGCTGCACTTCACCGGGACGCGACCGCCGGCGGGCCCGCCCGAGCAGGTGCCCGCCGGGCTGCCGGCGGTGCCGCTGGATCCCGGCACCGACCTGTACGGCGACATCCTGTTCCAGGGTGGACGGTTCCAGCGGCTGCGCCGCTACCACCGGTCGGCCGCCCGGCACGTCGACGCCGACGTCGTCACCGCGCCGCAGACGCGGTGGTTCGCCGACTACCTGCCGGACACGCTGCTCCTCGGCGACCCCGGCGTGCGGGACGCCCTCATGCACGGCAACCAGGTCTGCGTTCCCGACGCGACGCTGCTGCCGGCCGGGATCGAGCGGCTCCACCCGGCGGGCCCCCGCCTGACCGGGGCGGAGGAGCTCCGCTACTGCGCCGAGGAGCGCAGCCGCGACGGCGACACCTACGTCTACGACATCGCGCTGCGCTCCGCCGACGGTGCGGTCGTGGAACGGTGGGAGGGCCTGCGGTTGCGGGCGGTGCGCAAGAAGGACGGCCGTGGTCCGTGGGTGGCCCCGCTGCTCGGGTCGTACCTGGAGCGGGCCGTCGGCGACCTGGTCGGTGGCGACGTGGCCGTCGCGGTGGAGCCGACCCCGGCGGACGGGGCCGGGCGCGGCGAGCCGGCCGGGCAGGGCACGCCGGACGGAATCCGTCGGCGGCGGGCCCGGACCGCGGTGGCCGCCGGCCGGGCCGCGGGCGGACCGGTCGAGGTCGCGTACCGGCCGGACGGCCGCCCCGAGCTGGCCGACGGGCGGTCCCTCTCCGCCGCGCACGCCGAGGACCTGACGCTGTGCGTGGTGGGGACCGGGCCGCTGGCCTGCGACGTGGAGGCGGTACGCGCCAGGGAGGAGTCGGTCTGGCAGGGGCTCCTCGGCGCGCACGTCGACCTCGCCCGGCTCTGCGCCGCCGACGGCGGGGAGTCCCTGGACGCGGCGGCCACCCGGGTCTGGGCGGCGATCGAGTGCCTGCGCAAGGCGGGGCTGTCACACCGGGCGCCGCTGGTCGCGGTGCCCTCGGACCGGGCCGGCTGGCTGGTCTTCGCCTCCGGCGACCTGCGGATCGCCACGCTCGTCACGACCGTGCGGGACCTGCCCCAGCCGATGGCGTTCGCGATCCTCACGGAAGGACGGGTCTAGGCGATGGACAAGTACTTCGAGTACCTGCACACGGTGGGCTTCGAGGAGACCAACCTCGTCGGCAACGTGTACTACGTCAACTACCTGCGCTGGCAGGGGCGCTGCCGGGAGATGTTCCTGAAGGAACGGGCGCCGGACGTGCTGGCGGACGTACGCGACGACCTGAAGCTGTTCACCCTGCGCGTCGACTGCGAGTTCTTCGCCGAGATCACCGCGTTCGACGAGCTGTCCATCCGGATGCGCCTGGTGGAGCTGGCGCAGACCCAGCTGGAGTTCAGTTTCGACTACGTCAAGCTCGACCGGGACGGCGGCGAGACGCTGGTGGCCCGGGGCCGGCAGCGCATCGCCTGCATGCGCGGCCCGAACACCCGCACCGCGCCGGCGAGGGTGCCGGAGGCTCTGGTGACGGCGCTCGCGCCGTACACCTCGGCGCGGCGCTCCTGACGGCGCGAGGAGGAGACGTCGTGGACGTACAGCGAACACTCACCGTCGGGACACCCGACGTGACGGCACTGCGGCGGGCGTACGGCGCCTTCGCGACCGGCGTCACGGTGGTGACCGTCGGCGGTGCCACCCCGCACGGGATGACCGCCAACTCGTTCACCTCGGTGTCGCTCGACCCGCCGCTGGTGCTGGTGTGCGTCGACCGGAACGCGGTGATGCACGCCTGTCTCTCCGAGACCCGGGAGTTCGCGGTCTCGGTGCTGACCGACGGCCAGGAGAAGGTGGCCCGGTACTTCGCCGACGGGCGGCGACCGCTCGGCGGCGAGCAGTTCGACCAGGTGGACTGGCGGCCGGGCGCGGCGACGGGGGCGCCGCTGATCAGCGGCGCACTCGCCCACTTCGAGTGCGAGGTGTGGCAGTCGTACGACGGCGGCGACCACACCATCTTCCTCGGCCGGCTGCTCTCCCTGGAGCGCCGGGCGGACGGGGAGGCCCTGCTCTTCCTCTCCGGCCGGTTCCGTCAGGTCGAGCGGGAGCGGAGTGAGGCGGCATGACCACGATCGAGGGCGCGGCCCGGCGCACGCCGCCGGGCCCGCCCCGCCCCGCCGGCCTGCCCATGCTGGTCCTGATGGGTCGCGACCGGCTGCGGATGATGACGCTGGCGGCGGAGCGGTACGGCGACGCCGCGCGGCTGCCGGTCGCCCACAAGCAGCTCTACTTCTTCAACCACCCCGACCACGCCAAGCACGTCCTGTCCGACAACAGCGCCAACTACCAGAAGGGCATCGGCCTGGTGCACGCCCGCCGGGCGCTCGGCGACGGACTGCTCACCAGCGAGGGTGAGCTGTGGCGCAAGCAGCGCAAGGTGATCCAGCCGGCGTTCCAGAACCGACGGCTCGCCCACTACGCGGGGGTGATCGGCGAGGAGGCCGCGCTGCTGGTCGAGCGGCTGGTGGCGCGGGCCGACGGCCCGCCGGTCGACGTGCTGGAGGAGATGACGACGCTGACCCTCGGGGTGCTCGGGCGGACCCTGCTCGACGCCGAGCTCAGCGGCTTCCACGGCGTCGGCGGGTCGTTCGCCGCGGTGCAGGACCAGGCGATGTTCGAGCTGGAGACGCTCAGCGCCGTGCCGACGTGGATCCCGCTGCCCCGGCAGCTACGGTTCCGGCGCGCCCGCCGGCACCTCCAGCAGGTCGTCGACGAACTCGTCGCCGGCCGGGGCCGGGACGTGGACGGGCGCGACGACGTCCTCTCCCGCCTGATCGTCTCGACCCGGCTGGAGAAGGACCCGCGGGTGGCCCGGCAGCGGCTGCGCGACGAGCTGGTCACGCTGCTGCTGGCCGGGCACGAGACGACCGCCAGCACGCTGGGCTGGAGCCTGCACCTGCTCGACCGGCACCCCGCGATCCGGCAGCGGGTCCGCGAGGAGGCCGTGACGGTGCTGGGCGACCGGCTGCCCGGATTCGAGGACCTGCACCGGCTGCGGTACACGGCGATGGTGGTGGAGGAGGCCATCCGGCTCTACCCGCCGGTCTGGCTGCTGCCCCGCAAGGCGCAGGAGGCCGACGAGATCGGCGGCTACCACGTGCCGGCGGGGGCCGACATCCTCATCTCCCCGTACACCCTGCACCGGCATCCCCGGTTCTGGGACGAGCCGGAGCGGTTCGACCCGGACCGCTTCGACCCGGCGCGCAGCACGGAGCGCCCCCGGTACGCGTACATCCCGTTCGGCGCCGGCCCCCGGTTCTGCGTGGGCAACCACCTGGGCATGATGGAGGCCACCCTCGTCCTGGCGATGCTGCTGCGGGACGTGCGCCTGGCCGGGGTGCCTCGTGGTCGACCCACGGGTGGCCGCGCGGTGGGGGAGCGCCGCCGAGGGGTACGCGGTGCTCCCGCCGGTGGGCGGGGTCAGGCGGCGTACACCTCGGACCGGTTCTCCAGCTGGGCCTGGCGCTCGCTCGCCGCCTTCCGGCTGTCGAGCAGGGCCAGGAGCACCGGCGGGTCTATCTTGGACACCTGCTTGAGATGGGCGTCGGCGGTCAGGGTCTGCCGTCCCCGGACGACCAGCGGACCCACCGCGGACACCATCATCGTGTCCTGCTGGAGCCGGAGCACGTCGCCGGAGACGGAGTGGCACAGCAGGTACCAGGTGCCGTCGGGCACGTTCGTGAAGCGGTAGCCGCCCGGCGACTCCAGGATGGCGCAGCGCACCGGCGGGCCCTCGGGGATGCGGTGCTGGAACAGGCCCATGAAGATGAGCCCGGGCACCGGCCCGCGGGCGGGGGCGGTGACCCGCCCGGTGATGGTGCCCTGCGTCAGACCCGTCGGGCGTTGGGTGGGGATGCGGGGGGTGAAGCCACCCATCCGCCGGTACGTGGTGGGTGGCAGGCCGACGCTCTTGGTGAACCTGGTGCTGAACGTGCCGACGCTGTTGTAGCCCACCCGGAGGCTGATGTCCGTGACGTTGAGCCTGGTCGTGGTGAGCAGCCGCTTGGCCTCCTGCAGACGGATCGCGGACAGGAATCGACCTGGCGAGATGCCGGTGACCCGCTGGAAGATCCGCGTGAAGTGGAATTTGCTGAACATGGCTGCGCGTGCCATGTCGTCCACCGTCAACTGCTCCGATAAATTGCTGCGCATCGTGTCGATGGCTCGTTCCACTGCCTGCTCTGCGCTGTCGTGCATTTGTCTCCCCCGGATTGCGTACAATCCCGATGTGCGGATGTGGCGAATTGGGCCGAGTCAATTGGGAGCGTCGACCACCACTATTCCCCGCTAACCGAAGTCGATGCTAGCGGAGGCTGCCGGGCGGGTCAACACGTTCTGCGTTCGGAGGGTAGCGCGGAGTGACGAGGGGGGGCTTATCAATTCTTGCCCAGAATTGGCAAGTGCCACTGTACGTTCGGGATGAAGATCGCTAGGATTGCTCAACGTATTGTGGAACTCGCCAGTATCCGCGCCGTCGACTATCAATCCTTAGCGTAATTTTTCGGACATCGGTGGCGCGTTCCGGTGCGTGTGGATCAAGTAGCTGGCCGCCCCCGTCGCCGACGCGCCGATCTGCCATGGAAGAGTGTCGATCAATGACTAGCGATCGATCTCTATGGCAAGATTGCCCAAACGTTCGCCAGGGGCGGAGGACGCGTGCGTATCTCGGAGCTCAGTCGACAGAGTGGCGTGTCGGTCCCGACGATCAAGTTCTATCTGCGTGAGGGGTTGCTGCCGGCGGGTCTGCCCACCGGTCGCAATCAGGCGGACTACAGCGAGCGGCATTTGCGGCGGATTCGGCTGATCCGGACCCTGAGCGGGATCGCCGGTCTCGACCTTTCCTCGGTCCGGGAGATCCTGGCCGCCATCGACGACGACGAGGTCACGCTGCGGGACGCGTACCAGATCGTGGACAACGCCCTCTACCTCGACGGGTCGGAGGCGCTGGGTCGGGCCGCCGTGGACCGCGCCCGCGAGGAGGTGGCCGAGTTCGCCGACGCGCTCGGCTGGTCCCGCGACGCCAGCGCGTGCGGCGGCGACGTGCTGGCGCAGGTCCTGGCCGGGCTGCGCAGCCTCGGCTGCGCGGCTGAGGCCTCCTTCTTCGTCTCCTACGCCCGCGCCGCCGAGCAGCTCGTCGTCGCGGAACTCGACCTGCTCGCCGACGACGGCGGGACCGAGAAGGGCCCCGCGATCGTCCGCAGCGTTCTGTTCGGGGTCGCCCTGTCCGCCCTGCGCCGCATGGCGCACGAGCACCACGCCGCGCTGCGATTCCCAGGGAATGCGGTCGACTGAAGGCCGCCAACGGCCGGGATGCCGGATCCGACCGGCGGGTAACGTGTGGCGCCCAGTCGGCCACTGAGCAACTTTTGAGAAGAACTCGGGCCGTGGTCCCGCGACCATAAGTGAGCCGGCAGCGACTTTCGCAACCGGTTCACCAGGCATCGTGAAGGGACCGCACGTCATGCCTCGATCGGCTGGGAATGGGCGGCGCCGGCCACGTACGCCGTAGCGCCCCGCATGGTGAATGCTCCGTTCCGACGGCAATGAACTGCTGGAGGATGACGGCGAGAAAATTGCCGCCGGGACAATTCATTCCATTTCTCAGCCGCCGACACTGCCCGTCGCCAGACCCGGCCGCACGGCGCAATCAGCCGCTGCACGGCACGGGTGGTGGCCGAATCCGGAGGGGAACCCCTTGCCATCCCAACCCGTCGGCGCGACCCGCCGAATCATTCCCGCTGTCTTCGTGCTGGTCCTCGTGGCCGCGTTCTTCGCCGTCGCCCGGCTGCCCAGCGCCTCGGCCGAGGAACGCCAGACGATCGCCTCGCGGTTCGGCTTCACCGAACTGCCGATCGCGCTGCCGCCCGGCCTGCCCGAGCGCACCGTACGGCCGGTGAATCCCGAGTACGAGCACATCCGCGCCTGGGTGTCCTCGGTCGGCGCCGCCGTCGCCGCCAACGACCTCGACGGCGACCTGATCGCCAACGACCTGTGCCTGGTCGACAGCCGCAGTGACAGCGTGATCGTCACCCCGGCGCCCGACGGGCCCGCCCGGTACGCGCCCTTCGTGCTGGACCCCGCGCCCCTGCCCACCCACAAGGCGATGGCGCCGATGGGCTGCGTGCCCGGCGACTTCAACGGCGACGGCCGCACCGACCTGCTCGCCTACTACTGGGGCCGCACCCCGGTGCTGTTCCTGCACCGCGCCTCCGCGAAGGCGCCGCTGGCCATGGCGACCTTCCAGCCCACCGAGCTGGTCGGCCAGCCGTCCTCCTCCGGAGGCGAGTACCAGGGCAAGTTCTGGAACACCAACGCGGTCGCGGTCGCGGACTTCGACGGCGACGGCCGCCCGGACATCGGCGTCTTCAACTACTTCCCGGACAGCCAGGTCCTCGACCCGGCCGGGCAGCCGAACGTCGAGATGAACCACTCGCTGTCCCGGGCGCAGAACGCCGGCGGGGCGCACGTGCTGCGCTGGACCGCCGCCACCAGCGGCGACAACCCGACCGCGACGTACGTCGAACAGTCCGCCATCCCGCCGGAGTACGCCACCGGCTGGACCCTCGGCGCCGGCTCCGCCGACCTCGACGGCGACCTGCTGCCCGAGCTGTACCTCGCCAACGACTTCGGCCGGGACCGCTTCTTCCACAACGTCTCCACGCCGGGCCAGATCCGCTTCGCGCTCGCCGAGGGCCGCCGCGGCGCGCTGACCCCGAAGTCCATGGTGGTCGGGCACGACTCGTTCAAGGGCATGTCGATCGAGTTCGGCGACCTCGGCGGCACCGGCAAGTTCGACATGTTCGTCAGCAACATCACCACCTCCTGGGGCCTGGAGGAGAGCAACTTCGTCTGGCGCAACAACTCGTCGAGCCTGGCCGACGCCCGCAAGCGGTTGAGCGAGGGCAAGGCCGTCTTCGACAACAAGGCCGCCGAACTCAACATGGCCTGGGTCGGCTGGGGCTGGGACGCCAAGATGGCGGACTTCGACAACAGCGGCGAGATGTCGGTGGTGCAGACCGCCGGGTTCGTCAAGGGCAAGATCAACCGTTGGTCGTGGCTGCAGGAGCTGGCCATGAGCAACGACCTCATGCTCCGCAACCCGGCCATGTGGCCCAAGGCCGAGCCGGGCGACGACATCGCCGGCTCCGAGCCGTTCGCGTTCTGGGTCCGGGAGAAGAACGGGCGCTACGCGAACATCAGCGCCGAGCTCGGCATGACCGACAGCACCCCCAGCCGCGGCGTGGCCGTCGCGGACACCAACGGCGACGGGGGCCAGGACTTCGCGGTGGCCCGCCAGTGGGGCGCCCCGTCGTACTACCGCAACGACAAGCCCGGCAGCGGCAACTTCCTCGGCCTGCGCCTGTGCCGGCCGGGCGAGGACGGCCGCGGCACGCCCGCGTACGGCGCGCAGGTCCGGGTGAAGACCGCGGACGGTCGTACCCGGGTCGCCCAGCTCGACGGCGGCAGCGGCCACTCGGGCAAGCGCAGCTTCGACGTCTTCTTCGGTCTCGGCGAAGCCGGTGACAAGCCGGTCTCCGCGGAGATCGCCTGGCGCGACCTCAACGGTGGCGTGCACAAGCAGACCCTCGACCTCGCCGCGGGCTGGCACACGATCATGCTCACGGACAAAGCCCAGGAGATGCCCAAATGACCGACGTCCGAGACAGCGCCCGTACCGGTAGTGACCCGCGGGGGGTGGGGGGCACCGCGGTCGCCGACGCGCCGGTCAGCCCGGTGCCGGCCGTCACCTTCGACCGCAACGCGGCGGTGGCGGCCACCCCCGGAGCGCCCCCGCGGGTCGACCGGCGGGACCCCCGCTACCTGGCCCTGCGCAACTTCGCCATCTCCATGAGCATCTTCAACATCCTCGGGTACACGGTGCTCGGCTTCGAGCAGCCCTGGACCTGGCCGTTCCTCGCCCTGGCGGTCGGCTACGCCACCGAGATCGTGGTCGAGCTGGTCACCGCGCGGGCCAACAAGCGCCCGCCCGCCTTCCTCGGCAACGGCGCCTGGGGGATGTACACGTTCCTGCTGCCCACCCACATCACCGCGCTCGCCGCGAACATGCTGCTCTACGCCAACGACAACTTCTGGCCGATCGCCTTCGCGGTGGTCGTCGCCATCGGCCAGAAGGCGATCTTCCTGGCGCCGATCAAGGGCCGCATGCGGCACTTCATGAACCCGTCCAACTTCGGCATCACGGTGACCCTGGTCGCCTTCTCCTGGGTCAACATCGCCCCGCCGTACCACTTCACCGAGGACGTCCCGGACATGATCCGGATCTTCGTCCCGCTGATCATCCTGACGGCCGGCACGGTCCTCAACGGGGTGCTGACCAAGAAGATCCCGCTGATCGTGGGCTGGGTGGGCGGCTTCGTGATCCAGGCGCTGGTGCGGCACTTCATCTGGGACGTCGCGCTCTGGGCGGCCCTGCTGCCGATCACCGGTGTGGCGTTCGTGCTGTTCACCAACTACATGATCACCGACCCGGGCACCACGCCCAGCTCGGGTCGCGCCCAGTTCATGTTCGGCGCGAGCGTCGCGGGCGTGTACGGCGTGCTGATCGCCTTCAACGTCGTCTACACGCTCTTCTTCGCCGTGACGATCGTCTGTCTCGCCCGGGGTCTGCTCTGGTGGGGCATCTGGCTGCGCGACCGCTCCCGCCGGGCGAGCGCGCCGGAGGTGCGGCCCGCCGTCACCTGACGCACGTCGGTCCGTCGCCGGCGCGGCCCCGGGTGGGCCCGCCGGCGACGGGCCTCGTCCCACCGGCCACGTACCAGAGACGAGAGCGAGGCGATGAACGTGCACCCCACCCCGCAGGCCCCACCGCGACATGCGCCGGTGCGACCCGTGGCCCCACCCGCGGCGGGCCGCCGCCGGACGGCGGTGATCAGCGCCGCGGCGGGCGTGCTGCTCGCCGTGCTCTGGTCGTTCCACCTGGTCGACTCGGTCATCGGCGACACGGTCGCCGACGCCCTCCTCGGCCACGACGCGAAGGGCACCGCCATCAGCGGTACGGCGGCGGGGCTGCTGTTCGCCTTCGTGTCCGGCTTCGCCGGGACCTTCACCGCCTGCAACATCGCGATGGCGGCGTCGGTCGGCCCGATGAGCCAGGCCGGCGCGACCGGCCGCCGCCCGGGCGTACGGTCGCTGCTGCGTCCCGTCGCCTGGCTCAGCGTCGGCATGCTCGCGGTGTCGGCGACCTACGGCGCGGTCGGGGTGCTCCTCGGCGAACGCCTGCCGCAGCTGTCCAGCGACACCGTCGGCGGGATGCCCGTCCGCCTGGTCCAGTCCTCGGTGGTCTTCGGCCTGATCGGCCTGGCGCTGACGTACCTCGGGCTGGCGGCCCTCGGCCTGCTGCCCGACGTCTTCGCGACCCGGCCGGTGGCGCGGGTGGTCGTCATGGGCGCCCTGGTCGGGGGCTTCCTGATCGGCCGGCCCTACCCGCTGTTCAACAAGCTGTTCCACTGGGCGGCCGACACCGGCAACCCGGGGTACGGCGCCCTCGCCTTCGCCCTCCAGTCGCTGGGCAACATCCTGATCGTGGCGGCGCTCTTCGCGGTCCTCATCCTCCTCACCCGGGGACGGTTCCTCAGCTGGATGGCGTCGCCGCGCCGCGCCGCGACGGTGACCGGCTCGCTGCTGGTCGCGCTGGGCGTCTTCACCGTCGTGTACTGGGACCTGCGCGTGCCGGCCATGTTCGGCGTGGGCTGGTTCCCGACGATGCCGTACAGCTGACGACAGCGGCAGGCGCGACGACGACGCCCCCCGGTCCGGAATGGACCGGGGGGCGTCCTCGACTCGGTCAGCGGGCGTTGCCCGGCACCGGTCGCGGGCGGGGCGCGGGGCCGTCGACGGCGGGCGTGGGCCGGGCCCGGCGGGCGGCCACGGCCACCCAGCCGGTGGTGATGAGCAGCAGGGCCGCGATGTAGGTGGTCATCACGGCCAGGCCGTGGCCGGGCAGCCGGGTGCCGGCGGCCTCCAGCCCGATGAGCAGGTCGGAGACGAGGAACAGCGCCCCGCCGACGGCGACCCGCCGGGAGACCCCGGCCGCGGCGGCGGCCATCAGGCTGAGCGCGAGGCTGTAGCCGAGGATCGGCAGCCGCAGCGGGCCCAGGGAGTTCCAGAGCAGGGCGTTGGCGGCCGCCCAGCAGGCGAGGTAGCTGGCGACCGCGACGAGCGGCGGCCGCCGGTGGCGCAGGAACGCGGTCAGGAAGGCCACCTGGGTGCAGAGGAAGCACACCATGCCGACGAGGAACGCCGTGTCGCCCGACACCAGCAGCGCTACGTCGCCGCCGGTCGCGAAGACCAGCCCGACGGCGACGGGGTCGACGCGCCGGCGCGCCCGCAGCAGGTGGACCAGCAGCACCGGCGCGAGCAGGGGCTTGGCCAGCCACTGCAGGACTGTCGAATCGACCGCGACGCCGATCAGCTCGACGGCGGCCACCACGCCGAACGGCCAGAGGCGCCTCACCGGGCCACCGCCGGCCGCGCGTGCGGGGCGGGCTGCCAGCCCGGCCGGCCGAGCACGTAGCCGAGGCGGTGCCGCCAGGACGAGGCGGCCCGGGCGTCGGCCCAGATCGCCCGGTACTCGTGGGTCGCCACCCGCAGCGGGTTGTACGTGTCGATGTTCTTGGTCAGGCCGTACCGGACGGTGGCCCGCTCGGGCTCGAAGGTGCCGAAGAGCCGGTCCCAGACGATCAGGATGCCGCCGTAGTTGCGGTCGAGGTACTCGGCGTTGGCGCCGTGGTGGACCCGGTGGTGCGACGGCGTGTTGAAGATCCACTCGATGGGGCGGGGCAGCAGGTTGATCCGCTCGGTGTGCAGGAAGAACTGGTACAGCAGGCTGACCGACTGCTGGAGGAAGATCATCCACGGGGGGATGCCGAGCAGCGCCAGGCCCAGCCAGAACGGCACGGACGTCATCGGGGTCCAGCTCTGCCGCAGTGCCGTCGAGAGGTTGAAGAAGACGCTGGAGTGGTGCACCACGTGCCCGGCCCAGAGCAGCCGCACCTCGTGGTGGGAGCGGTGGAACCAGTAGTAGGCGAGGTCGTCGGCGAAGAACAGCAGCACCCACGTCCAGACGCTGGTGGGGGAGAGCTGGATCGGCGTGACGGTGTACGCGGCGGCGTAGAGGCCGATCGTCGCCAGCTTCCACGGCACGCCGATGACCTGGCTGCCGGCGCCCATGGTCAGGCTGGTGGCGGTGTCGCGCAGCTCGTACCCGCGTTCGTCGTCGTCGGGGGCGAACCGGTAGGAGAGTGCCTCGACGACGATGAGGAGCAGGAACGCCGGTACGGCGTAGAGCACGGCGGGGATCATGCCCGGGCTTCCCTTCTCGGTGCTGCGGTGGGGGTGGTGAGGGGGGCGGTGAGCAGGGCCCGTGCCTCGCGGGCGGCGTCGGCGGCCCGGCCGGTGACGACGGCGTCGGCGAGCCGGCGGTGGCCCGCGACGTCGAGCAGCTCCGCGGCGCGCCGCTCCGGTGGCACGTCGCCGACGGCGAGCGCGCCGGCCACCAGGCTGTTGAAGGCCAGCAGGTAGGCGGTGTTGCCGGAGCCGGCGACGATGTGCCGCCAGAGCACGATGGTGGCCTCGCCCATCCCGGTCAGGTCGGGTGCCAGGTCCGCGTACTCCTCGACGGCCCGCATGATCGCGGCCCGGACGTCCGGGCCGCCGCGCTGCGCGCAGAGCCGGGCCGCGTCGACGCCGATGCAGGCCCGCATCTCCAGCATGTCGCGGACCAGGGTGTCCACCGGGAGGGTGTCGTGGAAGCGGGTGAGCGACAGGGCGAGGTCCAGCCCGGCGTGCACCCGCCAGTCCAGCACCCGGGTGGCGCCGCCCTGGCTGACCCGCACCAGGCCGAGCTGCTGCAACCGGCGCAGGGCCTCCCGCACGGCGTGCCGGTTGACCCCGAAGGCGGCGGCCAGCTCCCGCTCGCCGGGCAGCGCCTCGTCCGGGCGGTAGACGCCGCTGACGATGGCGTCGCGGATCTGGCCGAAGACGTGGTCGGAGACCGAGGAGCGGGGGACGGGAGCGAAGGCCATGCCGAGCAGTGTGGCGCAGCGCACATCAACCCGTCAACTGGTTGGACCAGTCGGATGCCGAGCCGTGAGCGCCGATACCACCCGCACGTCGTCGCGACGACGGGCGGCGGTGAGCGTCGTGGAACGCGGGCTACGGGCCGGTCGGCACCGGGAAGCGGGCGCACGTGCGGTGGTACGGCTGCCCGTGACCGACGTACCGGTTCCATTCGGCAGGGGTGAGGTTGCGTCCGGCGATGGCGCAGGCGTGATCCGCCCACTGTCGTACGTCGGTGGAGAAGATCTGGATGGTCTGGTCCGGCCTGGCGACGGCGACCGCCGCGGTACCCGGGACGAAGGCCACCCTCCCCACGTGGTCGACGTATCCGGACAAGGGCGGTCCGGCCCGACGACCGGTCCCCACGTCCCACCGGATGATCACGCCGTCGCGGTCGACCGCAGAGATGGTCCGACCACGGGGGTCGAACGTGACCTGCGTCACCGTCTCGTGGTGCCCGACCAGCGGCTCGCCCACCTCGCTGCCCGATTCGGCCTTCCAACGGCGCACGGCGTTCGGCGCGGACCCCGCCGCGATGACCGTGCCGTCCGGGCTGACGGCCAGTGCCTCGACCGGCGCCCCCGCGAGGAGTGGCCCGCCCCGCGCGGTTCCCGTGCGGGTGTCCCAGCGGCGGATGGTCCCGTCGTGACCCGCGGACACGATCATCGCGCCGCCCTGCGCGAACAGGACGGTGTTGACCGTGTCCGTGTGCCCGAGGAGCGGCGGACCGAGCGGCGCTCCGGTTTCGGCGTCCCATCGGCGTACCGTGCCGTCCCAGCCCGCCGTGGCGACCATGGCACCCGTCGGGTCCACCGCGACCGAGGCGACCTCGGCGGTGTGGCCCCGCGACGCCGCCCCGATCGGCGCGCCGGTGGCGGCGTCCCACCGTCGGAGCGTGCCGTCCTGGCTGGCGGAGTAGATGCGCCGACCGTCGGGCGAGAAAGCCACCGACGTGACTTGGTCGCCGTGGCCGGCGAGTGGCGCGCCGATCGGTTCGCCGGTGACGGCGTGCCACCGGCGGACCGTCCCGTCGCCGTGGCCGGAGGCGATCATCGCCTGGCGAGGGTGCGCGGCCACCCGGGCGAACTGGTCCTTGACGCCGCGCAGCGTCGGGCCGATCGGCGCTCCCGGCTCGGTCCGCCAGAGCCGGATGGTCCGGTCCCGGCCCGCAGTGGCGACGGTGCCGCCGTCCCTGCTCACCGCGACGAACCGCACCTGGTCGCGGTGACCGAGCAGGGGCGCGTCGAGTGGCGCTCCCGTGCGGGCGTTCCACAACCGCACCGTCCGGTCCCGACCGGCCGAGATGATGGTCTTACCGTCCGGGGTGACGGCGACCGCATCCACCGGGGCGCTGTGTCCGGTCAGGGGTGTGCCGACGGGTGTGCCGGAGGCGGCGTTCCAGCGCCGCACCGTGCCGTCCTGGCCGCCCGAGACGATCAACGAACTGCCGGTGTGCACGGCGACGTCCAACACCGGACCGAGGTGTCCGCGCAGCGGCGCCCCGATCTGGCGTCCGGTGTCGCTGTCCCAGCGCCGGACGGTGTGATCCCAGCCCGCCGAGACGATGAACCGCCGGTCGGCGCCCATGGCGACGGACCACACGTGGTCGGTGTGGCCGACGAGCGGCGGACCGAGTGCGGCACCGGTCGCGGCGTGCCAGCGGCGGACCGTGCGGTCCTTGCCCCCCGACACGATCATCGCGGCATCGGCGCTGATCGCGACGGACTTGACGTTGTCGGAGTGCCCCCGGATCGGTTCGCCGAGGGGCTCACCGGTGGTGCCGTCCCAGCGCCGGATCGTGCCGTCGTCGCCGCCTGAGACGATCGTGCCGTCCGGGCTGGTCGCCAGGCCCTCGACGGGGCCGGTGTGACCGGTGAGGGGCGCTCCGACGGGCGCTCCGGTAGCCACGTCCCAACGGCGGACGGTGCGGTCGTCACCTGCCGAGACCACCGTCCGCCCGTCGGCGCTCAGGACGACCGCGTGCACGCTGCCGGTGTGCCCCGTCAGGGTGGTCGTGTTGCGCTGTGGCCGCAGTACGCCGTGCAGCAGGGCCGCGCGACCGCGGTCCGACGGGTTCAGCCGGAGGCTTTCCATACTGAGCAGCAGCGCGAGCGGGTGAGGGCTGCTCGCCGCCTGGACGGCGAGCTTCTCGGCGGTGGCCCGGTCCCGTTCCCGGGCGAGGGTGCGCCGCTGGTCGACGGCGATGGCCGTCGCGGTCGCGGCGAGCAGCACCAGCGCGGCAAGAGTGGCCGCCAGGACGGCCAGTCGGCGGTTCTGTCGGCGGCTCGTGTTCAGCTCGTCGCGCTCCAGCGCGCCACTCGCGACCAGGAACTCGCGTTCCCGCTCGTTGACCGCCTCCGGATGCGCCTGCGTCCACTGCCATGCCACGGCAAGCCGGCTGCCTCTCCAGAGGAAGCCGGCGTCGCGGTCGTGCGTCGCCCACTCGGCGGCGGCATGACTGAGTCGTCGCTGCAGGCGAAGGTCGTCGCGGTCGTCGGTCAGCCAGGTCTGGAAGGTGGGCCACGCGTGCAGCAACGCCTCGTGCGCGAGCTGCACCCGGTCGTCGGTGACCGAGACCAAACGAGCGGCGGTCAACGCCGTCAGCACGGTGTCGACGGCCCGTTGGCCGTCCGGTCCTGCGGTCAGTTCGGCACGGTCCACCGGGCGGCGGGTCGCCTCACCGCCCTCGCCGACGGTCAGCCGGAGCAGGATCCATCTGGCGGTCCTGCGGCCGGGCTCGTCCAGGTTGTCGTACAGGTGGTCCGCGGTCTGGGCGATCGCACCGCTCAGCCCGCCGGCGGCCTGGTAGGCGTCGAGGGTGAGCTTGTCGCCGTGGCGGTGTCGCCAGGTCTCGAGCAGGGCGTGGGACAGGTGCGGAAGAGCCCCTGGCCCGCCGCCTGCCCGCAGGTCCGCCACCACGGCCGCGACCAGGGTGGACTCGACCCGCAGGCCCGCCCGCCTGGCCGGTTCGGTGACCACTGTCCGTAGCTCGTCGGTGGACATCTGCCCGACCAGGAACTGCCGGTCCTGCAGAGCGTCGAGCAGCGTCCGGTCGCTGGCACAGTGACCGTAGAAGTCGGCACGGACGCCGAGGACCACCCTGCCGGGGCAGTGCGGTCGCAGGGCGATGCCGAGCAGCGCGGTGATGAACCGGTCCCGCTGGCGGGCGTCGCCGCAGAGGGTGAAGACCTCCTCGAACTGGTCGACGACCAGCACCACCTCGGTGCCCTGCGATCGCCCGGCCAGGGCGGTGCGGACGAGGAGGTCGGCGCCGGCCGGGTCCCTCTCGAGGTCTGCCAGGACAGCCGCCGGGGGAAGCTCGGCGAGGGCGGCGAGGCTGCTGGCCAGCGCACGCAGCGGCTGCTGCCCCGGGGTGAGGAGCAAGGCCACCCGGTGCCGACCGGCCGGTGCGTCGTCGGCCCGGATCGTGCCGATCATCCCTGCCCGGAGCAACGACGACTTGCCGCTTCCCGAGGGGCCGAAAACAGCCAGAAAGGGTTGCGTGTCGAGCCTGTCCAGTAACTGCGCGACCAGTCGCTCGCGGCCGAAGAACCGATCCCTGTCCTCGGGTTGGTACGTCTCCATGCCGAGATAAGGGGGAGTCCTGGGTTCCGCCCCGACCGTTTCCCGTCGATTGGTGGGCACCGACGCGGTGAGCGTCAACAACCGCCGGGTCCATGCGTTCTCGTCGCCGCCGCACGCACGGACGTACGCCCGCAGCACCGACGCCGTCGGCAGATCCCGCCCGCCGGCGGCCTGCGACAGGGCGGTGACCGAGTAGTTGGCCAGGCCCGACATCTCCTGGTAGGTCAATCCCGCGCGGCGGCGCAGGTGCCGCAGGTCGACGGCGAAGCGCTGTATCGGGTCGGCGTCGGGATCCAACGCCCTCTCACGGCGTCCCACCCGGCCATCGTTGTGCACTCATTGTTTTTCAGCAATAGCCGAGGTCCGTGAACAAAGCACGCGGGCGGTAGACAGAAGTGCGATCGCAGTACCGCGTGATCGACCCGTCGGGAGGCGGGGCCCACTTGCGGAATTCGCCAGGAGCGCTTCCCGCCGAGTCGTAACGACCCTCGCTGCAATTTCCACGTTGTCGGGCGAGCGGCCGGCCATTGCAACGAGAAGGAGGACGGACATGGTGCAGGTCCGAGTGGCGGCCACCGCGCCGCTTCGGTGGTACGCCGCCGCCGCGGCGGCCGGCGGGGGTCGGGCACCACGGCGGGAGGCCTCGGCATGACGTCCCCCGTACCGCCGACCACGCCGGACGCGACCGCACCGGCCGCCGTCACTGAGGCCGCCTGGCGCCGGCTGTTCACTCCTGGCCCGCGGCTGGGCTGGCGGTTCCAGGACCGCGCCCGAGGGCTGCGTCCGTTCCCGCTGCGCCCGCCGGACCCGGCCGCCCTCGCCAGGGACCGGGACGCCGCGCACGAGGCGAGCCTCCTGCGGATACGCCGACAGGCGAAGGCTGGCGGGCTGCTCGGCGGCGGTGCGGTGGTGCTTCTGTTCTGTGGCGCCGTCGTCAACTCCGGGCATCCGACCCGGGCCGGCGCCACCATCGTGTTCGCGCTCCTGGCCGCGGTGGCCACCGCCGGTTGGCTGGTGCTCTGCATGGCCCGACAGGCGGCGGTTCACTCGGCGCGCCGGGCGGTGCCCGCGCGGGTGCGGGAGGACCTGCTGGACTGGCACCGGCAGGCGCAGGCCTGGGTGGCCGCCGAGCACGCCCGGCTGGATGGCGTCGACGAGTGGTTGTCCGTCCCCGCGCCACCGCGTCGTCTCGACGTGTACGGCGGCGCGCTCTGGGGCTGGGAAGCGCTGCTGACCGTGTACGGCGCCGGTGTGCTGGCCGCGGGATGCCGGGTATGGGTCGCGGACCTCTCCGGTCAGGGGGTCGCGCGGGAGCTCGTCCGGCTGGCGCAGCGGGCCGGGCATCGATTCGACCACCAGTGGTTGCCCCGGGACCTCGGCCGGTGCCGGCTCCTCGCCGGCCTGCCCGTCGACGAGCTGGTGGACGCCCTCGTGGAGATGATGCACGGCCGAGCCGGACCGGAGGGGCGTGAGGACCGCAGTCTCGACACCACCCTGCTGCACGACGTCTGCCGGGTGCTCGGGGCCGACGTCTCGATCGGCCGGATCGTCGCGGCGCTGCGCGTCGTGTCCGGTCGCTTCGAGCCCTCGCCGCTGCTCACCGCCGAGGAGATCGGCCAGCTGGCGGACGCCCTGCTCGCCGAGGGGGAGCAACGCGACGCCCTGCGCGCGCTCCGTCGCATGGTGGCGGTACTGGAGCCGCTTGCCGATCTCGGTACCGCGCCGCGGAGTGGCGCTCCTGCCCCGCAGCTCACCTGTGTCGCCCTCCGCACGGACGGCAACGGCGTGCGTGACGACCTGCTGCGCGACATGGTCGTGCAGGCACTCCCGCACATCGTCGCGGTCGACGCTCCCGACCGACCGGACGTACTGATCGTGGCCGGCGCCGACGAGCTGCCCCAGCGCCACCTGGAGCGCCTGTCCGACCTGTGCGCCCGTCACCGGGTACCGCTGCTGCTCGTCTTCCGGCATCTGCGCGACGAGGCGCTGCGGGGACTCGGCTCGGGAGCGGTGGCGTTCATGCGGCTGGGCCAGCACGAGGAGGCGACCCGGGCTGCGGACTTCGTCGGCCGCCATCATCAGGTGGCGCTCACCCAGCTCACCGCCACCCTCGGGGGCAACGAGACACACACGGTGGGTGACAACGAGGGGACCACCGATTCGGCGGGCACCGGCACCAACAGCTCGTCGACCCGATCGACCAACCGCGGTACGTCCGGCAACGCCTCCGCCAGCGGGCCTCTGGGCGCCGGCTGGCCGACCAGTGCCACCCTGGGCAGCGGCTGGACCGGCGGGACCGGCACCGGTACGACGCGCGGCGCGAGCGAGACGCACACCGTCGGACGCAGTTGGGGGACCACCCGCAGCGTCGCCGAGGGGAGCAACTGGACGCTGGCGACCAGTGCCTCCCGCGTGTACGAGTACGCCCTCGAGCCCACGGTGCTGCAGCGCCTGCCGGACTACCTGCTGCTGCTGGTGAACCACGCGCCGCACGGACTGTCGCTGACCCCGATAGAGATCAACCCCGACATCGTGACGCTACCCCGCGTCCGGATGGATCCGCCGCCCACGGACGCCCGCACTCCGGCACCCGGGACTGATGCGCCGTACCGCTCGTCGTCGGTCGCGACCTTCCCAGGAGGTGGCCGGTGAAGGCCATCTCCGCCGCGCCGCGGGTCCGGCTGCCCGATCTGCTCGCCAGCATCCCGGTTCACTCGGTGGACCGCATCCCGCGCGCCGCCTCCGGCGAGCAGCCGGTCGGGGAGCCGGACCGCACCCACCGGCTCGCCGCGCTCAGTGGTGCCCACCGGCGCAACCTGCCGGTGTTGTGGGCCTGGTGCCGGGAGCGGACGGGCGGTCCGGTCCGGCTGCTCTCCGGCGGTGTGCCGACCGCCGAGCCGGCGCCCTCCACGGAGGACAGCGGGCATCGGCTCGCTTTGCCCCTGGGCGCGCACGGCCGCCCCCTTCCGCCGGGCGCCGCCCGGACGCTCTGTTCGCGGATGCCGCAATGGACCACGATCGGCGCCATCGTGGATCCGCTCACCGTCGAGTCCCCGAACCCCGGCGAAGGGCGCGGCGAGCTGCCACCCTCGCTGGAGGACTGCCTGCTGTCCATCTGGGCGGGGCCCTTCGCCTGGTTCGTGCTCGCCGAGCCGATCGGCGCCGACGAGGCGGCCGGGCTGACCGCCGCTGTCGAGGCGGCGGACCGGCTGGCGCGCAGCCGGGCGGGAACCTCGCCACTGGCCACCGTGCAGGCGCAGCGGCACGGAGAGCGCCACCGGGAACTGCGCCGGGCGGAGACCAGCGGCCTGTGGAGGCTGACACTCGCCGCGGGCGGCGGCGACGAGGACGCCGCGCTCCGGGTCGCGGCACTCGTGGCGGCGGCGCTTCAGGCGCCGGATCTGCCGTACACCCTCGTCGTCGGCGACCGGAGTGCCGGGCTGGCGGAGTTGGACGAGACCGATGCGCTTCCCGGTCACTTCGCCGCCGGTTCCGCCGTGCTCGCCGCGCTCGCCCGCGCGCCCCGCGACGAGATCCCGGGGGTCCGCCGGGTACGCCGCCCGGACTTCGACGTCGTTCCCGAGACGGAGGCGGCGTCGGACGCCGTCACGCTCGGGGACGTGCTCGACCGGGACGAACGGCCGGCCGGGGCGATCCGTCTGCCGTACAGCAGCCTGAACCGGCACACCTTCGTCTGCGGCGCCACCGGCGCGGGCAAGTCGCAGACGGTCCGGCACCTGCTCGAGGAGGCGACCCGACAGGGACTGCCGTGGCTGGTGATCGAACCGGCCAAGGCGGAGTACCGGGCGATGGCCACGCGGTTGGCCGGGCTTGCCGACGTGGTGGTGGTCAGGCCGGGCGCGCCCGCCGACGTCCCGGTGGGGCTCAACCCACTGGAGCCGGCCGCCGGGTTTCCGCTGCAGACGCACCTCGACCTGGTCCGCGCATCGTTCCTCGCCGCGTTCCAGGCCGAGGAGCCGTTCCCCCAGGTCCTCACCACCGCGCTCACGCGGTGCTACGAGGAGCTCGGCTGGGACCTGGTCCTCGGCCGGCCCGACGTCGACCCGGAGACCGGCGACGTCCCGCTGCGGCCCCGGTACCCGCGCCTGGCCGATCTGGAGCGGACCGCCGCCGACGTCGTGGACGAGATCGGCT
The DNA here is from genome assembly GCF_051386315.1 of Micromonospora sp. URMC 107. NCBI lineage: Bacteria > Bacillati > Actinomycetota > Actinomycetes > Micromonosporales > Micromonosporaceae > Micromonospora > Micromonospora sp. URMC 107. Next base: position 5,285 of record NZ_JBPQTK010000056.1, on the reverse strand, counting down.
ACGGGCGGGAGGTACGGGACAACGTGCGGGGGTTCATCCGGGTACGCCTGTCCAGCCTCCGGTCGGGCACCACCGGGCGCTTCTTCGACGGCCGGTACCCGATCGACGTCGCGGAGCTGCTGCGCCGCCCCGTCGTCATCGAGATCGAGGACGTCGGCGACGACCGGGACAAGGCGTTCCTCATGGGCACGCTGCTGGTCCGGCTCACGGAGCACCTGCGGGTGCATGCCGTCGACGCCGATCGTCTGCGGCACCTGACGGTGATCGAGGAGGCGCACCGACTGCTGCGGCGCGCCGGCGCCGGCGGCGCGGTCGACCAGGCGGTCGAGATGTTCGCCGGGATGCTCGCCGAGATCCGCGCGTACGGGGAGGGGCTGGTCATCGCCGAGCAGATCCCGGACAAGCTCATCGCCGACGTCATCAAGAACACGGCCGTGAAGATCGTGCACCGATTGCCGGCACGCGACGATCGGGACGCCGTCGGCGCCACGATGAACCTGTCGCCGCGCCAGTCCGAGTACCTGGTCGCCCTGCGGCCGGGCACCGCCGCCGTGTTCACGGACGGCATGGACGCGCCGGTGCTGGCCCGGATGCCCGACGGCACCGGGCGGGAACGACATGTGCCCGAGCCGCCCGCGTCAGCGGCGCTGCTGGCCACGGCCGTCGACCCGGCCGCCGGGCCGCCCGCGCCCCTGGAGGAACTGGTCCGGGCGCGCCGACTGGCGACCGCCGATCCACGGTTGGCCCTGTGGGCCGAACTGACGGTGGTCGGGCACCTCGTCGGTCACCCACAGCTGCCGCCCGGCGCGGATCTCCTCCGGGCGCTGCGCGCGCACGACCGGAGCCACCTGCGGCTGTGCCTGGCGGAGGCGGTGGACGCCGCGGTGGCCAGCAGGTCCGTGATGTTCGCACGCACGATCGGGCCGGCCCGACTCGCCACGCATGTGCTCGCCGCGCTGCTCGCCGGGCTCGACGGCGGGCCGCCGTGCCCGCCGGATGAGCCCGCCTGGCTGGCGCCGGCGTACCGGTGGGTCCGGGTCCTGCGTGACCTGCACCTGCTCGCGGCCGCGCGGCCCGACGCCGGCCGGCACTCGGCCAGCGCGCGGTGGGAGCGGTGGCTGGGCGCGCCGGTGCCCGGACGCACCGTCGGCGAGCAGCTCCGGCTGACCCGCGCCCGCCTGGTCGCGACGTACCCCGAGACGACACCACGGCGGTTGCTGCTCGGCGTGTGCACTCCCTCCGCCCTGGAGGACGCCGTCGGCGCACGGTTCGACGACCCGGACTGGTCCGCGCGGGCCGAGAGCGCGCTGCACGCCTGGCCGGACGCCGGCTGGCTGCGGGCGTACGTGGATCCCGCCGCGGCGACCGACAACCCGACTCCCGACCCCACACCAGAGGAGGCATGATGCCGATCGACCGGGAGAACGAGACGACACCGGAGCACGGTGACAGCGGAGGCGACAGCCCCGGACGGGGCGACACCGCGCGCGCCTTCGTCGCGGAGGTCCTCACGACCCGGCACGGACTGAACCTGGAGCGGTGGTTCGACCGGGAGGTCTTCGGCTCCGTGCCACGGGAATCGGCCGCCGAGCGGGCTGCCGACCGCGCCCCGGTCCGGCGCGACGAGAACGTCGAGGCCCCCGCCCGTGGCGCCGGTGAGGCGACGGAGGATCGGCGTGCCGCGCGGACCGAGACGTCGTCAGCGGCGCCCGACGCTCGGCCCGCCGAGGGCCGTGCGGGTGCGGTGGCCGACGCGCCGCCGCCGGGCGGGCCGCCACCGGACGGACCCGACGTCGCCGGCCGCGACGGCCCGGCTTGGCGGACGCGGCAGGAGTACCGCGAGCAGATCGCGCCGTTGCCGGTGCGGGGGTACGACCGGGAGAGCTTCCTCGAGGAGTTCACCAAGGTCGAGCCTCTGGAACCGGGCGGCCCCGAAAAAGAGGTCAAGAGCCAGGAACCGGGCGGCCTCGGGGAACCGGCTGCCGGTGCCGTTCGCCGCGTGCTGCGTTACCCGGAGCAGGACGGGTTCGTCGTCCGCGACGAGGAGGCCGTCAAGGAGAGCCGGACGCTACAGCCCGGCGAGGTGATGATCCGGCAGGGCGGCGAGGGCTACGAGAACGACGACGGCACCATCTCCGGAGGGCGCTACGCCAGCCCGGAGGGGACCTCGGAGCAGGCGCGCTCGTTGCCGCCGCTCCCGGCGGAGCTGTCCCCGTTCGGGGCCGACATGGCCAGAGAGGACCGTCAGTACCGGGTCCTGGAACCGTACGACGTGGAGGCCGGTCCGGCGGAGGGCGCGTTCGGCCGCGCCGGAGGCGGCATCCAGTACCTGCTCCCCCTCTCCATCCGGGAGCTGCTCGACAAGGGTGTGATCGAACGAGTCGGCCCCGAGCCGATGACCGGACTAATCGACGACGTGCGTGCCGCTCAGCAGGACGGACCGGCGGAGACCGGGAGGACGTCATGACCCCACCGCCGGCCGCACCCGGCCCGGACCACACTTCCCCCGCCGTACCGCCGCCCCGACCGGCGGCCTTCTCATCCCTGCGCAGGCGATTCGCGCCGGACGCTGTCACGGCGCCCGACGACACCGCGCCCGGCGACCTGCGCTGGGGCCGATACTGGATCATCGCCGCCGTCGTGGCCGCCGTGGTGCTGGGCTTCACTCTCAGCGGCCCCGTGGTGGTCCTGGCATTCCCGCTTGCCGTGCTCGCCGGCACCATGGCGCTCGTCGTCGGCGTCGGCGGGGTGCCGGGAACCGTCTGGGCACTCCCGCTCGTGCCTCTGGCGCTGCTCCTCGTCAGCAGCCGCACCTTCGACGGGGACTGGGGGCAACCGTCGGGGATCGTCGCGGTCGTCGTGCTGGCACTGGTCGAGACGTACGCGGTGCTCGTCAGCCGCCGCGGCAGGCGGGACCTGGCCGAGCGGGCCGCCCGGGGCGAGGCGGTGACCGGACGGCTCGCCGCCCGCTCGTCACGGCGGGCACTCGACGTACGACTGGTCGGCTACACCTGTCTGCTGCTCGGCGGCGACCCCGACCTGATCGTCCTGGCCCTGACCGCGAGCGTCTTCGCGCTGCTGCGCCGCCGGAGGTGGACCTCCGCGGTCGCCATCGCCGCCTGTGGCGTGAGTGTTTTCGTCGGGGTGCGGGACGTCAGCCTGATGGGAGTGACGTTGGCCGACACCGCTCGTCCCTTCGTGCTGGCGGCGCTGACGGTGCACTGGACGCACGCGCTGTTCCATCCCGCCTGGCGGTACGGGAAACTGGCGGCCGCCGTGGACGCGGTACGAGCCGTCGACGCGTTGCGGCAGCGCGCCGCGTCATCCACCGCGGCCTGGCCATCGGGCGACAGCGGAACGGGGTGGCACACCACGACGCCCCTCCACCCGGTGCCGCCGCCCGCCGGACCGCCCGTCCCATCCGCGTGGCCGCGGGCCGAGGGTCCCCCGGTGGCCTTCGATCCGCCGGTTCCGCCCGCCGGCCCCGGCCCGTTCCCGCCTCCTCAGGGGCCGTCCGCTCCCTGGGGCCCGGCGGCGGGCACCTGACAGCCCGGTGACTCGGGCCCGCAACCAGCGTTGGTCCAGGCTGAGTTGACCGGCCTGGACCGCAGCCGCCGCCCGGTCAGCCGGCCGTCACCACCTGGTTTGCCGGCTGCGGCGCCGACGCCTCGGCCGGGGCCCGCCCGCCGTCGGCGGGGACTGACGCCGCCTCGTCGTCGCCGCCGTCCGGGGCCGTGTCGTCGGGGCGTTCCACCGCCATCGCCACCGGCGCCGGCCGCTCCGGCCTCGGCCGGGCCGCGACCTGCGGGTACTCCGCGGTCTCCGCGCCGCCCGTGGCGGCCGCCATGACCGCCGCCGCGGCCAGGTCGGCCACCCGCTTCGCCTCCCGCTTGACCCGGGCGCGGACCTCCTTGGCGTGCTGCTCGGCGGAGTCCGCGGCCCGGCGCGCCTCGTCGAGGCGGTGCAGCTCGTCGGTCAGCTCCTGCCGGGTCTCGGCGAGGCGCTGCTGCACCTCGGCGAACTCGCGCTCGATGCTCGCGCTCTCCTGCCGCGCCTGGGTCAGCTGCTGCTGCGCGGTGTCCAGTTCGGACTGCATCCGGGCCAGCGCCTCCCGCCGGTCCCGGATGCCCTGCTGCGCCGCGGCGAGCTGCTGCTGGTGGGTCGCGGCCTGCTCGTCCACGTGCTGACGCACCTTGGCCGCGTACTGCTGGGCCTCCGCGATCAGCGTCGCGATCTCCTGCTCGGCCGCCGTACGCTGGGCGCCGAGCTCCCGCTCGGCGGACGCGAGCTGCTCGGCGATCTCCTGCTCGGCGGCGGCCCGCCGCTCGTTGATCTCCCGCTCGACGCCGGCCTGCCACTGGCCCAGTTCCTGCTGGGTCTTCGCGCGCGCCGCCTGCACCTCCTGCTGGATCTGGGTGCGGGCCGAGGCCAGGAACGCCTCGGACTCGGCGCGGGCCTGCTCGACCTGCTGGGCGGTCTGCTCGTCGATCCGCTTCGCCTCCTGCAGCGCGTGGTCGTGGGCCGCCTCGCCGGCCGCCCGCAGCCGTTCCGCCGCCTCCCGGATCCTGGTGAGCTCGGCCTGGGCGTTGGCGCGGCGCTCCTCGTGCTCCCGGTCGTGCTCGTCGCGCCGCGCGGCCGCCTCCTCCGTCAGCTCCCGCAGCGTCGTGGCGGCCTGCTCGCGGGCCTCGGTGAGCACCCGCTCCGCCTCGGCCTCCCGCTCGGCGGCCCGCTGCCCGGCGGCGTCGGTGATGGCCGCGGCCTGCTTCTCGGCCAGGGCCAGGATCTGGTCGACCATCGGGCCGAGGTCGCGGAAGGACGCCCGGTCCGGCTGGGCCGGCCGGTCCCGCAGCTCGGTCGCCTCCGCCCGCAGCCGGTGCACCTCGACGGTCAGCTCGCGCAGCTGGGCCGAGGTCCGGTCGCGCTCGGCGGCCAGGGCCGACCGCTCGCCGTCGACCTGCTCGACGAAGCGGTCCACCTGCCGCTTGTCGTAGCCGCGCAGCGCGAGGTCGAAGCTCGGCCGCGAGGCCGCGTCCTCGCGTGCCGCGAACGGGTCGTCGCCGTGGGACATGAATCCTCCTCCGTACGATCGCGAGCGCCACGCCGGCGGGAAGTCCGCGCCACGGGCCGTGCTGTGGCGCCACGCTACCGTCGCGGCCGCGCGCGCCCGCGTAAAGGGTGACCCCACGCGGCGGCCCCGCGGACCGGGGTGGTCCGCGGGGCCGCCGTCGCCCGCCCGTGGCGGTGCCCCGCCCGGGGGGGGGGGGGGGGGGGGGGGGGGGGGGGGG
>NZ_JBPQTK010000055.1:0-36752 GCF_051386315.1 Micromonospora sp. URMC 107 | reverse complement strand
CCCCCGAACTCGTCCCGACCCCCGTCGCCTGACCCGCCGCCCGGGCCCAGCGCCCTGACCCGGCACGCCCCGATCCCGCTCGGCCCCGCTGCGGCGTCGGGGGTCCCTGCCGGCCACCCCGCACGCCCCGAGCCCGCCCGGACCCGCCGCTCAGGCGGGGCCAGCGCGGCGGGCAGGTGTGCAAGATCGGTTGATGCCCAGCCGGTGTCCACACGCCGTGGGGCCCGGTTTTCGATCAACTGATCATGACGTCCGCGCTCGGGCTGGCGCCGGGCCACCCGTACAACGCCGACGGGCGCCGCCCCGGGTGGGGTGGCGCCCGTCGTACGTGGTGCGGAGCGTCAGTGCCGATCGACGTCGCTGGCGGTGTCCTCGCGGTAGCTGGCACCGCCGTCGGACTCGCTGGTCAGCGGCTTGGCACCACCCTCCGGCGGGCCGGCCAGGCTCTGGCCGCCGGCCGCCAGCTCCGGGAACTTGTGGTCGAACGCCGGCCGCTCGGATCGGATCCGCGGCATCCGGTCGAAGTTCCGCAGCGGGGGCGGGGAGGTGGTCGCCCACTCCAGCGAGTTGCCGTGACCCCACGGGTCGTCGACCTCGACCACCGGGCCGGCCTTGTACGACTTCCAGCAGTTCCAGATGAACGGCAGGGTCGAGATGCCGGTGATGAACGCGCCGATGGTGGAGACCATGTTCAGCGTGGTGAAGCCGTCGCCGGGCAGGTAGTCCGCGTACCGGCGCGGCATGCCCTCGTTGCCCAGCCAGTGCTGCACCAGGAACGTGGTGTGGAAGCCGATCATGGTCAGCCAGAAGTGCACCTTGCCCAGCCGCTCGTCGAGCATCCGGCCGAACATCTTCGGGAACCAGAAGTAGATGCCGGCGAAGACGGCGAACACGATGGTGCCGAAGAGCACGTAGTGGAAGTGGGCCACCACGAAGTACGAGTCGTGCAGGTGGAAGTCGAGCGGCGGGCTGGCCAGCAGCACGCCGGTCAGGCCACCGAAGAGGAACGTGACCAGGAAGCCGATCGAGAAGAGCATCGGCGTCTCGAAGCTGATCTGGCCGCGCCACATGGTGCCGATCCAGTTGAAGAACTTCATACCGGTCGGCACGGCGATCAGGTAGCTCAGGAAGCTGAAGAACGGCAGCAGCACCTGGCCGGTGGAGAACATGTGGTGCGCCCAGACGCTCATCGACAGGCCGGCGATGGCGATGGTCGCGGCGACCAGCCCCTTGTAGCCGAAGATCGGCTTCCGGGAGAAGACCGGGATGATCTCGGAGATGATGCCGAAGAACGGCAGCGCGATGATGTACACCTCGGGGTGGCCGAAGAACCAGAAGAGGTGCTGGTAGAGCATCGGCCCGCCGGTCGCCGGGTCGTAGACGTGGGCGCCCAGGAGCCGGTCGGCGGCCAGCGCCATGAGCGCGGCGGCCAGCAGCGGGAAGACCAGGATCACCAGGAGGCTGGTGACCAGCATGTTCCAGGTGAAGATCGGCATCCGGAACATCGTCATGCCCGGCGCGCGCAGGGTCAGGATCGTGGTGATCAGGTTGACCGCGCCGAGGATCGAGCCGAGGCCGGAGATGACCAGGCCGATCACCCACAGGTTGGCGCCGATGCCCGGGGAGTGCTCGATGCTGCTCAGCGGCGCGTAGGCGGTCCAGCCGAAGTCGGCGGCCCCGCCCGGGGTGAGGAAGCCGACCATCGTCATCGAGCCGCCGAGCAGGAACAGCCAGTAGGCGAAGCTGTTCAGCCGGGGGAACGACACGTCGGGCGCGCCGATCTGCAGCGGCACCACGTAGTTCGCGAAGGCGAACACGATCGGCGTCGCGAAGAACAGCAGCATGATCGTGCCGTGCATGGTGAACAGCTGGTTGTACTGCTCGGGCGACAGGAACTGCAGCCCGGGCCGGGCCAACTCGGCCCGCATGATCAGGGCCATCAGGCCACCGATCATGAAGAACACGAACGCGGTGACCATGTACATGATCCCGATCTGCTTCGCGTCCGTGGTACGCAGCAGCCGCGCGATGGCCGACCCCTTGACCGGCGCTCGGACCGGCCAGGGCCGGGTCACGACCGGCTTGGGTGCGACGGTGGTCACGAGTGGCCTCCGGTTCTGGGTTGTCCCGCTCGGCACGCGCTGGTTATCTGCGGGCCGTCATCCGCAAGGAGGATAGTCCCCGGCAGGTGGGTGTGCCGCGTGGGGTGGTCGGGTAGCCTGCACGCCCCGGCGCGGACAGCCCTCGGCCGCCGGCGCTACAGCGGGCCGAGCAGCAGCCGGTAGTGCTCGCCGAAGATCCGCTCGCCGCGCCCGCGCAGCAGCGGGTCGCGCAGCGCTGGCGGCACGTCCCGGGTCCGGTTGCGGTCGCGGGTCCGGTCCCGCACCCATCGCGTACGCGGGCGACGACGACTCTCGTACGCCACCAGCGCCGCCTCGACGTCGCCTCCGGCCGTCCGGAGGGAGTCGGCGAGCACCACGGCGTCCTCCAACGCCATCGCCGCGCCCTGGGACAGCGTCGGCGCGGTGGCGTGCGCGGCGTCCCCGACGAGCAGCACCCGCCCCCGGGACCAGCACCCCAGCTCCACCTCCTCGGTGATCCCGACGTGCACCCCGTCCAGCGCCTCCAGCACGGCCGGCACCGGTCCGCCGTAGCCGCCGAAGAGCTCGCGCAGCCGGGCCGTCGGGTCGGCCGGCGCGGCGGTGCCGGCCTCGTCGGCGTAGCAGTGCAGCCGCCCGGCGCCGATCGGCACGACCAGGAAGCCGGCGCGCTGGCCGAGCAGGGCGGTCCACTCGGCGACCGGGGGACCGTCGCGCACCACGGCGCGGTAGACGACCTGGCCGGCGGGCCGGGGCGGGCCGCCGAGCGCGGCCAGGGCCCGGATCGGGGAGCGCGGCCCGTCGGCGCCGACGACGAGGTCGTACTCGGCGGCAGTGCCGTCGGCGAAGGTGACGCCGACGGAGTGCGGCAGCAGGTCGACGGTGCGCACCTCGACGCCGTGCCGGACGGCGCCGCCCGCGCCGGTGAGCAGCACCCGGTGCAGTTCCGTCCGGGGCAGCGCCCGGCACTCGCCGACCCCGGACCAGAGCGCGTCGAGGTCCACCTCGCAGAGTGGCGCCCCGGCCGCGTCGAGGAACCGCTGCCGGTGGATGACGTGCCCGAGCGGGCGGACGGGCCCGTCGAGGTCGAGCCGGCAGAGTGCCCGGGCCGCGTTGCCGGGCAGGAAGAGACCGGTCTCGGCGTTCTCGCCCGGGGGCAGCCTCTCGGTGACGTCGGGCCGGAAGCCCGCCATCCGCAGCGCCCGGGCCACGGCCAGGCCGGCGATGCCCGCGCCGACGACGAGGATGCGCAGGGGAGAGCCACCCATGGTGGTGTACGCCTCCGGAGGGGTTCGGCACGCGTTGGAGGCAAGACACTACTCGGCGCAATCGGCACACACCAGAGTCAATCGTCCCAGATGAAACATTCCTCGGCGGCCCTCGTCCCTGCTTCGGCGGACCACCTGCCCACCGACCGGCCCGGGCGTGACAAACCTCACTTACCTCGCCAATACCCCGCGTCCGTTGCGCGGCGGTTTCGGAGATGTAAATGTGTCGACTGAGCATGGGAGCGCTCCCGCGCCCATCGGCCGACTCCGTCCGGCGTCCCCCGCCGAAGCCGAAGGAGCATCATGAAACGTCCACTCCGGGCCCTCGCGGCAGCCGCGCTGCTCGCCACCGGCTCGATCGTCGCGGTGGCCCTCGGCGGCACCGCCAGCGCCGACACGCAGATCTGCGAGCAGTACGGCTCCACCACCATCCAGGGCCGCTACGTGGTGCAGAACAACCGCTGGGGCACCACCGCCCAGCAGTGCATCAACGTCACCGACAGCGGCTTCGAGATCACCACCCAGAACGGCAGCAACCCGACCAACGGCGCGCCGACCGCGTACCCGTCGGTCTTCCTGGGCTGCCACTACACCAACTGCTCCCCCGGCACCAACCTGCCGATCCAGGTCAGCCAGATCAGCAGCGCCAACAGCAGCATCTCCTACCGGTACGTCAGCAACGCCGTCTACAACGCCTCGTACGACATCTGGCTGGACCCGTCGCCGAAGCGCGACGGGGTCAACCAGATGGAGATCATGATCTGGCTCAACCGGCAGGGCCCGATCCAGCCCATCGGCTCCCCGGTCGGCACCGCCACCATCGACGGCCGCAGCTGGGAGGTCTGGCGCGGCAGCAACGGCTCGAACAACGTGATCTCGTACCTGGCCCCGTCGGCGATCAGCAGCGCGAACCTCAACCTGCTGGCGTTCATCAACGACACCCGCAACCGGGGCGCCATCACCAGCTCCTGGTACCTGACCAGCATCCAGGCCGGCTTCGAGCCGTGGCAGGGCGGCGCCGGGCTCGCGGTGACCTCGTTCTCCGCCGCGGTGAACGGCGGGGGCAACCCGACCACCCCGCCGCCGAGCACCCCGCCGCCCGGCACTCCCCCGCCGAGCACGCCGCCGCCGGGCGCCGGATGCGCGGTGAAGTACACGCCGAACTCGTGGGGCAACGGCTTCACCGCCGACGTGCAGGTCACCAACACCGGGACGAGCGCGGTCAACGGCTGGACGCTGACCTACAACCTGCCGGCCGGGCAGCAGATCACCAGCGCGTGGAACGCCACGGTGAGCCAGAGCGGCTCGGCGGTGACCGCGCGGAACATCAGCTGGAACGGCTCGCTCGCGCCGGGCGGCACGGCCAGCTTCGGCTACCAGGGGACGCTGAGCGGGGCGTACTCGTCCCCGACGAGCTTCTCCCTCAACGGGGTCGCCTGCTCGCGCTCCTGAAACGCCGGACGCGACGTCCGCCGGGCCACCCCGATGCCTGGCGGACGTCGCGCGTGAGAGGGCCGGCGGCTCAGAGCCGGGTGAGCCGGACGGCGTCGGCGATGACGAGGCCGGGGGCCGAGCTCCACCGGCTCACCGCGACCCGGTTGGCGTCCCCGGCCGGCAGCGTGAACGTGCCGAGGGTGCGCCACTGCCCGCCGGTCACCCGTTGGTCGACGATGATCGTGCGGTTGCCGGTCGTGGTGGACACGATGTACGGCGTGGCGGAGTTGTAGCCGCTGACGGCCGGCCACCAGGCGTCCACCCGGTAGTTGGCGGTCGCCGGGACGTTGAACTTGTACCAGGCGGCGTCGCTGGCGGCGACGGGGTCCGCGAAGCGGTAGTCGGCCCCGTAGCGCTGGGTCGAGTACGTCGAGGTGCCCCAGCTGGCGCTGGCGGTGAAGCGACCGGCGGTGGAGTTGTCCACCACGGAGGTCCAGGTGGTGGTGCCCGCCATCTTCGCGGCGACGTCGGCGCGCATCGTGTTCAGGTCGATGAAGGACGGGTCGATCTTGCCGGTGGTGCTCGTCTCGCGGTGGCCCCGGGCGTAGCTGGCGTCCCTGCCGAGCCGCTTGAGCACGGCGGCCGTGGCGGCGATCGACGCGTTGTACTGCGCCGCCGTCATCTCCTGGTTGACCCCGTTGTAGTCGATCTCCCAGCCGATCATCAGCGTGTTGCCGTCGCCGGCGGGGATCGGCCCGCTGCCCCGGCTGACGCCCGCGTGGTTGCAGCGCCCCGCGGAGATGACGTGGAAGACGCCGTGGTAGTCGACGAGCGCCTGGCAGAGCGGCCCGGGCAGGTCCGACCGGCCGTTGATGCAGATGTTGAGCGCCGGGTGCGGGTTGGTGGCGCTGGAGGTGGCGGCGGTGTGGTGCCAGAGCACGCCGATCGGGTTGAAGTCGCCCGGGCGCATCCGGTTCAGCCAGTCGCCGTGGGTCACGACCTGGACGCCCGCCCCCCGCAGGACGTCCACCAGCCAGGGAATGGTGGCCATCAGGACTCCCCGAGCAGGTCGGCGAGGCACTCGGCCTTCGGCGCGGCGAGCGGCGCGGCGCTCGCCGTGGCGGGCTTGGCAGCAACGGCCACCGCGGTGGCCACCAGTGCCGACATGCCCAGCACCCCGCGTCGGGGGAGGCGGGCGGGTCGTGACGCGTTCATGGCGCTCCTTCAGACAAGGGCGGAGGGGTTCCGACTCATCGATGAACTGGTGACGCGCACCGTATATCGTCACGAGCATCTATGTCGATACCCTTCACTGCCCCTATTCAGGCTGAAGGAAATTGGCAACGGCGGTCCGGGTCCGGGCCCCGGTCCGGGCGCCCGAAAGGGGTCCGTCAGGGGTTGCCGAGTGCGTCGATGTCGCGCATCTCCTCGGCGGTCAGCGAGAAGTGGAAGATGTCGGCGTTGACGCGGATCCGCTCCGGGGTCACCGACTTGGGGATGACCACGATCTCGTGGTCGACGTGCCAGCGGAGCACCACCTGCGCCGGGGAGACGTCGTGCGCGGCGGCGACGCGGGTCAGCACCGGGTGGGCGAGGTCGCTGGTCTTGAACGGGCTGTACCCCTCCAGCACCACCCCCCGGTCCCGGTGCTCCTTGTGCCGCTGCCGGTCGTACAACGAGGGGCTCCACCGGATCTGGTTGACGGCCGGGTTCTCCTCGGTCGCCTGGATCAGCTCGTCGATCTGGCCGGTGCCGTAGTTGCTCACCCCCACCGCGCGGGCGAGCCCCTCGTCCCGGGCGGCGAGCATCTCGCGCCAGACGGGGATGCTGTCTGCGGGGCTCGCCGGCGGCCAGTGGATCAGCCACAGGTCGACGTGGTCGGTGCCGAGCGCGGCCAGGCTCGCCTCGAGCGTCTCCCGCTCCCGGCCGACCCGGTCCGGCGGCAGCTTGGTGGTGACGAAGACGTCCTCGCGGCGCAGCCCGCTCTCCCGGACCGCCCGCCCGACCTCCTCCTCGTTGCCGTACATCGTGGCGGTGTCGACGTGCCGGTAGCCGGCGTCGAGCGCGGCGAGCACCGCGTCGTACCCGGCCTGGCCGGTGGCCTGCCAGGTGCCGAAGCCGAGCAGGGGCATCCGCACCTCGCCCGGGAGCACGACGCTGGGCTGGTCCTCGTGGTCCATGGTCCCGGTCTACCCGTGATGACCCGCGACATGCCGCCGAACCGGACACGCGGGCGACCGGCGCTCCGGCGCGGATTGCCGGAGAATGCGGGTGTGGCTGACCCGCTGGAGGAGTACCGGCGCAAACGGGACGCGGCGCGCACCCCGGAGCCGGTGCCGAAGCGACCCCCGCGGCGCAAGCGACCCGCCGACGGCACGGCCCGGTTCGTCATCCAGCAGCACCACGCCCGGAGCCTGCACTGGGACCTGCGGCTGGAGCACGAGGGGGTGCTGGCCTCCTGGGCGGTGCCGCGCGGGCTGCCCCGCGACACCGGCCGCAACCACCTCGCCGTGCACACCGAGGACCACCCGATGGAATACCTGGACTTCCACGGCGAGATCCCGGCCGGCGAGTACGGCGGCGGGCGGATGACCGTCCACGACCGGGGCACCTACCACTGCGAGAAGTGGCGCGACGACGAGGTGGTCGTGGTGCTCGACGGCGAGCGCACCTCCGGGCGGTACGTCCTCTTCGCGACCGGCGGCAAGGGCGGGCGGGACTGGATGGTCCGCCGCACCGACCCGCCGCCGGAGGGCTGGACGAGCATGCCGGAGCTGGTCCGCCCGATGCTCCCCACCGGGGCGGCGAAGCTGCCGGCGGACGAGACGGAGTGGGGCTACGAGCTGCGCTGGGACGGGGTGCGCGCCGTCGCGTACGTCTCCGGGGGCCGGCTGCGGCTGCTCGCGCAGGACGACGAGGACGTCTCCGGCACGTACCCGTGGCTGCGCGAGCTGGCCGAGGAGCTGGCGCCCACGGAGGCCGTGTTCGACGGCGTCCTGGTCCGCATCGACAGCGCCGGCCGGGTGCGGCCGGCGCGCGGCGGACGCCGGACCCCCGACGCCCAGTACCTGATCTTCGATCTGCTCTGGATGGAGGGCGTGACCAGCATCGACCTGCCGTACGCGCAGCGCCGGGAGCTGCTCGACGGGCTGGCGCTCGCCGGCGGTCACTGGCAGACTCCGCCCTGGTTCCCCGGTGCCGGCCGGGAGGCGCTGCGGACCGGGCGGGAGCAGGGGCTGCCCGGGGTGGTGGCGAAGCGGCTGGACTCGGTCTACGAGCCGGGCCGGCGCAGCCGGCGCTGGCTGAGCATCGACGCGAGCCGAGACACGAGCTGAGACGGCGAGGAGCATCGTGTACCTGACGCACCTGGAGTGCCCGCGCTGCGGGCGGGAGCACGACGCCGGCAAGCTGGCCAACCTCTGCGACTGCGGATCCCCGCTGCTGGCCCGCTACGACCTGGCGGCGGTGGCGAAGGTGCTCACCCCGGAACGCTTTCCGCTGCGCCCGGCCGACCTGTGGCGCTACCGCGAGCTGCTGCCGGTGGCCGACCCCCGGCACGAGACCACGCTGGGCGAGGGCTGGACGCCGCTGCTGCGCACCCCGACCTACGGCGCGGAGATCGGCATCGCGGAGCTGATGGTCAAGGACGAGGGGCTCACCCCGACCGGCTCGTTCAAGGCGCGCGGCGCGGCGGTGGGCGTCAGCCGGGCCCGCGAGCTGGGCGTGGAGCGGATCGCCATGCCCACCAACGGCAACGCGGGCGCGGCCTGGGCCACCTACGCCGCCCGGGCCGGGCTGAGCGCGACCATCGTCATGCCGCTGGACGCGCCGGCCATCTGCCGGCGCGAGTGCGTGGCCGCCGGGGCCGACCTGCGCCTGGTCGACGGGCTGATCAGCGACGCCGGGCGGCACGTCGCGGGGCTGGTCGCCGGCTCCGGCGGCGCGATCTTCGACGTCGGCACGCTGCGGGAGCCGTACCGGCTCGAGGGCAAGAAGACGATGGGGTACGAGATCGTCGAGCAGCTCGGCTGGCAGGTGCCGGACGTGATCATCTATCCCACCGGCGGCGGGGTCGGCCTGATCGGCATCCAGAAGGCGCTGCACGAGCTGCGCGAGCTGGGCTGGATCGAGGACAAGCTGCCGCGCCTGGTGGCGGTGCAGTCGACGGGCTGCGCGCCGATCGTCCGGGCCTTCGCCGCCGGTGAGCAGCGGGCGCGCCCCTGGGCCGACGCGCACACCGTGGCGTTCGGCATCACCGTGCCGGCCCCGCTCGGCGACGAGCTGATCCTCGACGCGCTGCGCGCCAGCGCCGGCACCGCTGTCGCCGTGGACGACGCCGAGATCCTGGCCGACCTGCGGGACTTCGCCGCCCGCGAGGGGCTGCTGCTCTGCCCGGAGGGGGCCGCCTGCCTGACCGCCGCCCGGCACCTGCGCGCCGGCGGTTGGATCCGGGCCGGCGAACGCGTGGTGGTGCTCAACACCGGGGCCGGCGTGAAGTACCCGGAGACGGTGGACGTCACCGGCGTGCCGGTGCTGCCGGCCTGACCTGCCGGCCCCTGCGCGCCGCCGTCAGTCCGTGGCGGGGTCGGTCAGCCGCCAGGCGGCGCTGACCAGGCCGATGTGCGACAGCGCCTGCGGGGTGTTGCCGAGCTGCGCGCCGGAGCGCGGGTCGATCTGCTCGCTGAACAGCCCGACGTCGTTGGCGTGCCCGAGCAACCGCTCGAAGAGCGCCTCGGCCCGGCCCCGCTCGCCGGCCATCACCAGGCACTCCACCAGCCAGAACGAGCAGGGCAGGAAGCCCGCCGGATCGGTGCCCCAACGACGGAGGAGACCCTCCCCGGCGCCCAGCTCGCGCTCGACCGCCTCGATGGTGGCGCGCATCCGCGGGTCGGTCGCCGGCAGGAACCCCACCAGCGGCAGCAGCAGCACGGACGCGTCCAGGTCCGGCGAGCCGAACGCGCCCCCGAACGCGCCGGTCCGCTCGTGCCAGCCCTCGCGCAGCACGGCGGCCCGGATCTCGTCGCGGATCGCCGCCCAGCGCCCGGGGTCGGCCCGGTCGCCGAGCCGGGGCGCGAGCGTCACCGCCCGGTCCAGCGCCACCCAGCAGAGCACCTTCGACGTGAGGTAGTGCCGGTCGGCGTCCCGGGTCTCCCAGATGCCCCGGTCGGGCAGGCGCCAGGTGGCGGCCACCTGCTCGGCCAAGCCGAGCACCATCTCGCGCAGTTCGGGGTCGAACGCCTCGCCCAGGTGGTCGCGCAGCTGCCAGACCGCCGAGACCACCTCGCCCGGCACGTCGAGCTGGCGCTGCCGCCAGGCGTCGTTGCCGACCCGCACCGGCAGGCTGCCGCCGTAGCCGCGCAGGTGGGCGCACTCGTACTCGGAGACGTCCCGCTCCCCCTCCAGGCCGAAGAGCACCGGCACGGGCTCGGGGCCGACCCGGCCGATCGAGCGGGCCGCCCAGGCGAAGAGCCGGGACGCCTCGGACGGGCAGGCGGCCACCCAGAGGGCGCGCAGGGTCATCGCGAAGTCGCGCAGCCACGAGTAGCGGTAGTCGTAGTTGCGGTCGCCGCCGATCCGCTCGGGCAGCGACGTGGTCAGGGCCGCGGCCACCGCGCCGCTGCGGGCGTACGTGAGGCCGGTGAGCACGGTCGCGCTGTGCCGCACCTGCGCCGGGTAGCGGCCGTCGTAGTGGTGCGACTCCCGGTAGGCCCGCCAGGCCTGCACCGTCTCGGCGAGCGCGGCGACCGGCTCCAGCCGGGCCGGCGCCGTCCCGTACGCCTGCCCGTACGCCGCGTCGAAGCCGACCGCCTCGCCGGCACAGACCTCGAACTCCTGCCGGACCCGGTCCCGGTCGACCTGCGGCGCGAGCCCGCCGGCGTGCAGGGTCAGCACCACCGGCCCGGCCGCGGCCAGCACCCCGCCGTCGGGCTGCTCGTGCAGGTACGGGGTGAGCAGGCCGTACTCCGGGCGAGGGCGGAAGTCGAGCGACATCCGCACCCGCCCGGTCAGTCCCTCCACGACCCGCAGCAGCACCGCCGGCGAGTTCATCCCCAACTGGTGGCCCCGGGCGCCGAACTCGGCGGCGAGCGCGTCGGTGACCGCGACGCTCCCCTCCGGCGTGTGGTGCACCGTGCGCAGCACCAGCGTGTCGGCCAGGTACGCCCGCTCCACCCGGTGCCCGGGCAGCCCGGCGGCCACGGGCGCCAGCCGCCAGTGGCCGGCCTCCGGGTCGAGGATGCGGCCGAACACCGACGCGGAGTCGAACCGGTCCGGGCACCACCAGTCGACCGAGCCGTCCCGGCCGACCAGGGCGCCCGAACGGCAGTCGGAGAGGAACCCGTAGTCGGAGATCGCCAACTGGTCCACCCGCTGCGGGTACCCGGTTCCGGCCGCCTCAGGCGGCACCGGCGGCGCGGACGGTCAGGAGGTGGGCGGCTCGTCCTCGCCGGCGGCCTCCGCGGCGTCGGCCTCCTCCTTGGTCCGGTGCACCGCCTGGTCGGCGTGCTCGGGCGGGCCGTAGACGGTGTAGAGCACCAGCGGGTTGGGGCCGGTGTTGACGAAGTTGTGCTTCGTGCCGGCCGGCACCACCACCAGGTCGCCCTGCACGACCTCGCGCTTCTCCCCCGCCACCCGGGCCTCGCCCGTACCGCTGACGAAGGTCAGGATCTGGTCGATGCCCTCGTGGACCTCCTCGCCGATCTCGCCACCCGGAGGAATCGTCATGATCACCAGCTGGGTGTGCTCACCGGTCCACAGCACCCGCCGGAAGTCCGGGCTCTTCTCGGCGACGGTCGCGATCGTGAAATGTTCCATGCCGACGCACATACCCGCTGCGGCCCGACACCACGCCGGGACTCGCAGATGGTGGAATTCGCCACTTCCCCGAGGTTTCGATCCTCCGTGGACGGGGATCGAGTGAACAACCGGCGCACGGTGGCCGGTCGAGCCAGGTCCCCGCTGGCGTACCGCCGTACGGCTGCGGTGGTGGGAGACGGCCAGAGCGCGGCGACGTTCCGATCCCGGATCCGGACGGCGCCGCGCGCTCGTTTCCGGCCCCGGCCCGTCGGACGGGCGCCGCCGGACGGCACGGACCGGCGGGGAGGTCGCGTCACCTCGGTCCACGTCGGGCCGCGCGCCGCACGCCCGCCGACCTGCGGTGGACCGCTCAGTCGTCGTCCTCGGCCGACACCGGCTCCAGACCCACGCAGCGCAGCCTCAGCTCGAACTCGCCGGACGGGCCGGCGAAGGCGACCTCCACGTCGTCGTCCGGCCCCCGCTCCGCCTCGGCGACCCGGTAGCCCGGCGCGGGCGTCCAGGAGACCAGCCGCACCCCGCCCGGCCCGCACTCGGCCACCGCGCTGCCACCCGTCGTGACGAAGGCCCGACGAACTCCCGCCGGGGCCGGGCCGGTCGCTCCCGGCGACGTCGGCCCGCCCGTCCCGGTCGCCGTCGGCGACGGCCCGCCGACCCCGGGGGCGGTTGGCCCGGGGGAGGCCAGGGCACGCTCGATCTCCTCCTGGCTGAGCACGCCGCCCGGGGTGCCGGCGATGCTCTCCCCCACCCACTCGATCGCGGCCACCCCGATCAGGGTGGCGACGGCGGCGGTGGCCAGCCACCCGGCGACGGCGAGGAACGAACGGCGGCGCATTCCCCGAGTCTCCCCGATCCGGGGTTCGGGCGAGCCCTGCCCGAGGCTAAGGGAGGGTTAAGGTCCGGGCCGGCCCGGGCCGTGGCGGCTAGCCTGCCACCTGTGGCCCGCCTGCTGCTCATCGAGGACGACCTGACGATCCGTACGCCGCTGCTGCGGGCACTGCGCGACCGGGGGCACGCGGTGGCCGCCGCCTCGACGGCGATGACCGGCCTGCGCGACGCGCTGGACGACCGGCCCGACCTGGTGGTGCTGGACCTGGGACTGCCCGATCTGGACGGCCGGGAGCTGCTGCGGATGCTCCGCGCGGTCAGCGCCGTGCCGGTCATCGTCGCCACCGCCCGCGACGACGAGACCGAGATCGTCCGGGTGCTCGACGCGGGGGCGGACGACTACGTGGTGAAGCCGTTCACGGCCGCGCAGCTCGACGCGCGGATCCGGGCGGTGCTCCGGCGCGGAACGGGGCCCGGCCCGGAGGAGGACACGACGCTGGTCGTGGGCGGACTGCGGGTCGACCCGCGGTCGCGGCAGGTCAGCCTGGACGGCGCGCCCGTCGAGCTGACCCCGCGCGAGTTCGACCTGCTGCACCACCTCGCGGGCCGGCCCGGCCAGGTGGTCACCAAGCGGGAGCTGCTCGCCGAGGTGTGGCGGGTCCCGTACGGCGGCGCCGACAAGACCGTGGACGTGCACCTGTCCTGGCTGCGGCGCAAGCTCGGGGAGAGCGCGCAGACGCCCCGCTACCTGCACACCGTGCGGGGCGTCGGGGTCCGGCTGGAGGCACCGGGGAGCGCCGGATGAGGGCCCGGCTCGCCCTGCTGGCCGCCGCGGTCAGCGTGCTCACCCTGGTCGCGTTCCTGGTGCCGCTGGCACTGCTGGTGCGTACCGTCGCGGCGGACCGGGCCACCCTGCGGGCCACGGCCGACGCGCAGAGCCTCGTCACCGTCGTCGGCACCGCCGACCCGACGACGATCCGGCTGACCGTCGAACAGCTGGCCACCGAGTCCGAGCGGTCGGTCACGGTGTTCCTGCCCGACGGCACGGTGCTCGGCGCCCCGGCCCCCCGTACGCCCGCGGTGGCGCTGGCGGCCCGGGGGCAGAGCCTCACCGCCGAGTCCGGGCGGGGGCGGGAGGTGGTGATCGCCGTGCAGGGCCACCCTGACGGCACCGGCGTGATCCGGACGGTGGTCCCGCCCGCCGAGCTGACCGCCGGGGTGACCCGGTCCTGGCTGGCCCTGGCCCTGCTCGGCGTGCTGCTGGTGCTGATCGGGCTGGCCGTCGCCGACCGGCTGGCCCGCACCCTGGTCCGGCCCATCGGTGAGCTGTCCGCGGTGTCGCACCGGCTGGCGAACGCGGAGCTGGAGGCGCGCGTCACGCCCGCCGGGCCGCCCGAGCTGCGTGAGGTGGCCGGCGCCCTCAACCACCTCGCCGGCCGGATCCAGGTGCTGCTGGTGCAGGAGCGGGAGGAGGTAGCCGACCTCTCGCACCGCCTGCGTACCCCGCTGACGGCGCTGCGCCTGGAGGCCGAGTCGCTGCGCGACCCGGAGGACGCGGCCCGCGTGACGGCGGCCGTGGACGGGCTGGAGCGGGCGGTCACCGGCCTGATCCGACAGGCGCGTTGGCGGGTGCCGACGGCCGGGGCCGCCAGCGCCGACGCGGCGGGCGTGGTGGCCGAGCGGGTGGCGTTCTGGTCGGTGCTGGCCGAGGACACCGGGCGGGCCGTGACGCTTGACCTGGCCCCGGGACCGCTGCCGGTGGGTGTGCCCGCCGACGAGCTGGCGGCGGCGGTGGACGCCCTGCTCGGCAACGTCTTCGCGCACACTCCGGACGGCACGGCGTTCGCCGTCCGGCTGGCCACGGAGGCGGGCCGGGCGGTGCTGACCGTGGCGGACGAGGGGCCGGGGATGCCGCCCGGCACGATCGACCGGGGCGCGAGCACCGCCGGCTCGACCGGCCTGGGCCTGGACATCGCCCGCCGCGCCGCCCAGGCCAGCGGCGCCCGGCTCACCCTGCGCACCGCGCCCTCCGGGGGCGCGGAGGTGCGCCTCGAACTGGGCCCGCCCCGGCCCTGACCCGCCCCCTTCCCGCACCGGTCACGGCCGGGCCGTCGACCATGTCCCGGGCGGCCCGGCCGTCGGGGCCGGACCAGGCGCGGCCCGGCCGCCGCGCCCGGACAGGCTTAACCCGGCCTTAGCGTTCGGGCAGCGTGGCGCTATCCGGGCCGGCGCGATCCTGGGAACCAGCAACCGAGGAAGGGTGTAACGAGATGAAGCGCAAGTCCCTGATGCTGGCGTCGCTCGGAGGCGCGGCGGTGCTCGCCGTGACCGGCGCGACCTTCGGCGTCGCGGCGGCCGACGACGGCGCGGCCCGGGCGACCACCCTGGCCGCCGCCACCACCGCCCCGACCGGCCCGGCCACGCCGGGCACCCCGAGCGGCACCGGGAGCAGCGCCCCGGCGACGGGCGGCGCGCCGACCACCGGCGGCACCCCGGCGGCGCCCGGCACCCCGTCGGGCAGCGGCGCTCCGGCCACCGGCGACGACGCGGTGAGCGAGCAGCGGGCCGGCGAGATCGCGCTGGCCCGGGCGGGCGGCGGCAAGATCGTCGAGGTCGAGCGCGAGGATGAGGACGGCCGGGCCGTGTGGAGCGTCGAGATCGTGGCCGGGCAGACCGAGCACGAGATCGACGTCGACCGGGGCGACGGCACGGTGGTCAAGGCCGAGCAGGAGCCGGTCGACGACGACGATGACGACGACTCGGACGATGACGACTCGGACGACGGCGACGACGACTGATCCGCTGCCGGTACCGACGCCGCCGTCCCGCTTGCGCGGGGCGGCGGCGTCGCCGTCGCGGGCGGCGGGTCCGGTCCGCGCGGCCCACGCCGGCCCGCCCGGCGCGGGCCGCGGCGATGCGGGCCGATCGACCCTGTGACGGACACCGATGTCTGGCTACATTGGGGTATGGTGCCCGCCCACCGGGGCCGGGCGGCGGAACCGGTCTACCGCCCCATCCTCGCCAATCGGCGGGGTGAGCTGGAGGCGCTCGGTCATCTCGACGACGTCGTCGCACCCCTGCTCGCCCCGGTCCTCCAGGTGTCCGTCCTGGACCAGTTCACCCTGGACGTGCTCCGCCGGCTGCCCGACGGGCTGCTCACGGCCGTCGACGTCACCGGACTGCCCGACGCCCCGGAGACCGAACTGGTCCGCTGGGGCGTACCGCTGGTGCCGGTGATCGGCCTGGCGGACAGTGACCGGCGCCTGGTGGCGCACGGCGCCGCGGCCCGGGCCCACGCCCAGCGGGCGGTCGTCCGGCTGCGGGTCGGCCACGACCGGGCCGGCCCGGACGCGGCCACGGCGGCGGCCGAGCGGGTCTGGCGGTTCACCCACCTGGTGCCCGAGCAGTGCGACCTGCTCCTCGACGCGGGCGACGTGTGCTGCCGGGCCGACGTACGGGTCGCCGAGCCCCGGGTCCGCCGGCTGCTGGAGTGGGCCCGCCGGCACGCCTGGTGCTCGGTGAGCGTGGCGGCGGGCGGGATGCCCCCCGCGATCTCGGCCCTGCCCACCGACGAACCGGTCCGCCTCGACCGCTGGGACTGGCAGCTCTGGCAGCGGCTGGCCGACCTCGGCGTCGGGTACGGCGACTACGGCGTCGGCTCCGCGGTGCCCGGCGCCGACCAGTCGGGAGACCGGCTGCCCACCGTCCGCTACACCACCGACGGCGCCTGGTGGGTGTACCGCTGGTCGCGGCGGGGCGGACGCGGCGACGACCGGTTCGCGGACCTGTGCCGCACCGTCGTCTCGGCCCCACACTGGCCGGCCACGGGTGCGGCCTTCTCCTGGGGCGACCACGAGATCCTGCGGCGTGCCCGCAGGGGCGCCGGCGCCGGGTCCGCCAGCAACTGGGCGGCGTGGAGCACCTCGCACCACCTGGCGCACGTGCTGGCCGCGCTGCCGCACCCGGAGCGGGAGCCCCGACCGGGGCCGTGGCGATCCGGTCAGGCGCCGCCGGAGCGGGGCCGTCCCGCCCGGCCGCACCGCAACGGGGAGACCCGCCGGGCCGGCTGAGCGCCTCCCCTGCCGGCTCCGGTGCGGTGGCGGCGCCCCGCCGTCACTGCTTTTCGGTGAACCCGAACTGCACGATGCCCTCGTCGTCGACGCTCGCGTCCACCGACGCGTCACCGAGCAGCTCGGCGGCGTCGGAGTCCAGGAAGATGCGGGCGCCCTGGTTGTCGACCACGTGGTCGCCCTCGACCGGTTCGGCGACCAGTTCGACGGTGAGCGAACCCGCGTCGGTGTCGGCGGCGATCCGCACCCCGCCGTCCTCGGCGACGTCCTGCTGGTTGGCGAGGTCTCGGATGACCAGCACGGCGTTGTCGGTCATGGTGAGCATGGCGGAACTCCTCGTGGATTCTCGGATTCGCGGTGCGGGACCGGGACTCGGCCCGCGGGCGAGCGCACGTGGGAGGCGATGGAAGGGCGACAAGCACCTCGCCGTCGCGCTTCGGGGCAGCTCAGGGCCCCTCCACGGCCTACGTTGCCCCCTGCCGCGGGATCCGTCAAGTAGATCGGGGTCAGTGCGCGGCGCCGGCCGGGGCGAGCCGGGCGCGGATGTCGCGTACCGCCGCGCGGCCCGCCCGGTTGGCGCCGATCGTGCTCGCCGACGGGCCGTACCCGATCAGGTGGATCCGTTCGTCGGCGACCACCCGGGTGCCGTCCATCGTGATACCGCCGCCCGGCGCGCGCAGCCGCAGCGGCGCGAGATGGTCCAGTGCGGCCCGGAAGCCGGTGCACCACAGGATCACGTCCGCGGGCACGAACCGCCCGTCGTCCCAGGCCACCCCGTCGGGCGTGATCCGGTCGAAGACGGGTACCCGGTCCAGCACGCCGCGCTCGCGCAGCCGGCGCAGCTCCGGCGTGAGCGGCAGCCCGGTCACCCCGACCACGCTGTCCGGGGGCCGGCCCGCGCGGACCGCCGCGTCGACCAGGGCCACCGCCGCCCGCCCCCGCTCGGGGGTGAACTCCTCGTCGCGGAAGTCGGGCGGGCGCCGGGTCACCCAGGTGGTGCCGGCCGCGACGGTGGAGACCTCGGCGAGCAGCTGGACGGCCGACGTCCCGCCGCCCACCACCACGACCCGCCGGCCGGCGAACTCCGCCGGTCCCCGGTAGTCGGCCGTGTGCAACTGCCGGCCCCGGAAGACCGACCGGCCGGGGTAGTGCGGCCAGAACGGCCGGGTCCAGGTGCCGGTGGCGTTGACCAGGGCGCGCGTCGTCCAGAAACCGTGGTCGGTGTGCACGGCCAGCCGGCCGTCGGGCCGGTCGCGGACCTCCCGGACCCGCACGGGACGCCGCACCGGCAGGTCGAACTCGCGCTCGTACGCGGCGAAATAGGCGCTAACCACCTCGGCCGCCGGCCGGTCGGGCCCGGCCGCCGGGAAGGGCAGGCCGGGCAGGTCGTGGAAGCCGTGCACCCGGTCGAGTCGCAGCGTGGGCCAGCGGTGCCGCCACGCCCCGCCCGGCCCGTCGCCCCCGTCGAGGATCACGAAGCCGTCCCCCGGGGCGAACCCGGCGCGACCCAGGTGGTGGCCGGCGGAGAGGCCGGCCTGCCCGGCCCCGATCACCAGCACGTCGACGGAGCGCTCGTCCATGCCGGGTACAACACCGGCGGGCCCGCCCGGCTGCCCGGCACGGGCGTCTCGCCGATCACAGCCCGCCGCCGGGAACCGAGCCGTGCCGGCCGGAGTCAGGATCAGCGTACGGACCGGGCCCGGCGGGAGGCCTCATGGCTGCACGGCGTGGGTGGCGGGCGCTGGCGGTGCCCGCTGGTCGACCGGGCGGTCGCCGTGCTCACCCCGGAGGCGTCGGCGGGACCGGTCACCGCCGTCCCGCTCGACGGCTGACCGGACGACGGAAATTTCTTTTCCATCGACGGTCTTTTCCGGCAGATACCTGCATGGCAGCATCACCCCATGCATCGTCGTCTCTTCCCCCGGACGCTCGCGCTGTTGGCGCTGGTCGCCGCCGCGGCCACGGCGGGCGCGCCCACCGCCACCGCGGAGTCCCCGACCCCCGCGGCGACCCGCCTGCACGCCACCATCGACGCGATCCTCGCCGACAGCCGGCTGGCCGGGGCGCAGGCCTCGGTGGTGGTCAAGGACGCGGCCACCGGGGAGACGGTCTACCACCGCAACGGCGACCGCCGCCTGGTGCCCGCCTCCAACACCAAGCTGCTGACCTCGGCGGCGGCGCTGGAACTGCTCGGGCCGGGCCACCGCTTCAGCACCGAGGTGCGAACCAGCGGCGCCCGCCGCGCGGGCCTGGTCTCCGGCAACCTCTACCTGCGCGGCGGGGGCGACCCGACCATGCTGGCCGCCGACTACGACGCGCTGGCCGCGCAGGTCGCCGCCGCGGGCGTCCGGGTGGTCACCGGCAACCTGGTGGCCGACGACACCCGCTACGACGACACCCGCCTCGGCCCGGACTGGACCTGGGACGACGAGCCGTACTACTACGCCGCGCAGGTCTCCGCCCTGACCGTGGCGCCGGACACCGACTACGACGCGGGCACCGTCATCGTCCACGCCGCCCCCGGCGCGACCGCCGGCGCGCGTCCGGTCGTCACCACCACCCCGGCCACCCGGTACCTGAAGATCGACAACCGGGCCGAGACGGTCGCCGGCGGGGAGACGTCGGTCTCCTTCGAGCGGGCGCACGGGAGCAACACGGTCGTGGTCACCGGGCAGATCGCGCTCGGCGCCGCGTCGGCGAGCGACTGGGTCAGCGTCTGGGAGCCCACCGGCTACGCCGCCGACGTCTTCCGGTCGGCGCTGCGCCGGCACGGCGTGCGGGTGCTCGGTCGGACGGTGCTCGGCCAGGCCACCCCGGAGGGCGCGGCCGAGGTGGGACGGCACCGCTCGATGCCCCTGGCCGAGTTGATGGTGCCGTTCCTCAAGCTCTCCAACAACGGGCACGCCGAGGTGCTGACCAAGGAGATCGGCCGGGTGCTCTCCGGCTCCGGCACCTGGTCGGCCGGGCTGGCCGCGATCAGCGAGTACGTCGCCGACGCCGGGATGGACACCGGGACGCTGCGCCAGCGGGACGGCTCCGGGCTCTCCCGGCGCAACCTCGTCCCGGCCGACGAGTTCGTGGACCTGCTCACCGCCGTCCGCGCCGAGCCCTGGTTCGACACCTGGTACGCGGCCCTGCCGGTCGCCGGCGAGGCGGACCGGTTCGTCGGCGGGACGCTGCGCAGCCGGATGCGGGGCACCCCGGCGGCCGGCAACGTGCACGCCAAGACCGGCAGCCTGACCGGCGTCTCCGGCCTCTCCGGCTACGTCACCGACGCCGACGGGCGGGTGCTGGCGTTCTCGATCCTGCTCAACAACTACCTGGCCTCCTCGGTGAAGACGCTGGAGGACCAGATCGCGATCGCCCTGGCCTCGTACACCGAAAAGGGCGTGACCAGCGCGCGGGTCGCGCCCCCGGCGGCCCCCGACGCCCCCCGGGTTCCCGAGGGCCTGGAGTGCGCCTGGGTGAAGCCGAACGCCTGCTGACGGGCCGGCGGGGCCCGGTGCGAGGGCCCCGCCGGCGTTCAGGCGCCGGGACGGTGCGGAAGCTCGGCCGCCGGGTCGCCGCGCTCGATCAGCGCGGCGATCTCGGCGGGACGCAGGCCGCGCTGCGCCAGCACGCGGGTCCCCCAGCGGTGCAGCCGGCACGGGTGCGGGCTGGCGTCGTTGCGGCAGACCGTCCCGCCGGACCAGCGCCTCGGCGCGTGCACCACGATCGCCCGCACGGCGAACTGGGCGTCCTCGACGGTCACGTACGGCGGCAGCGGGATCTCCCGGAGCACCTCCCCGGACGGCTCCCCGGCACCCCGGGGGGCCCTCGGACGGACGGTGCGGGTGGTGGTGCTGCTCATCGGCCAAGCCTCCACAGAGGATCGTCGGACGTGGACAGCAGAAAGTTACGACAGGCCCGACGCGGCGCGACGGACAAACTGTCCCGACGGTCGGGACGACGTGAGGCCCGTCAGTGGCCCCGGATCAGACGCGGTCGAGCACGACGACGGGGATGTCCCGGTCGGTCTTGGTCTGGTAGTCGTCGTACGCGGGCCAGATGGCGGCCATCGTGGACCACATCCGCGGCTTCTCCTCCGCCGTCGCCGTACGCGCCCGCGCGGTGAACCGCTCGGCGCCCACCTGCACCTCGACCAGCGGCTCGTCGAGCAGGTTGAGGTACCAGGCCGGGTGCTTCGGGTCGCCACCCTGCGAGGCGACGACCAGGTAGGCGTCGCCGTCGCGGCCGTAGATGAGCGCGGTGCGCCGCAGCTTCCCGCTGCGCCTGCCCCGGGTGGTCAGCAGCAGGGTGAAGACACCGGGCCGCCACTCGTGCCCCTCGGCGCCGTCGGTCTCGACGTACCGTCGGATGTGGTCGGCCACCCAGCCCTGCGGGCTGTCCAGCACCTGCTCGCTCATGAGCCCTCCCGTTCGCCCTCGCGCACCCGGTCGTCGCGACCACGCTACTCCGGGCCACGGCCGGTCGCCGGGCGATCGGGGCCGCGCGGCCAGCGCAGCACGACCGCCCCGGCTCAGTCCCGTCGTCGGCGGCGCAGACCTCGACCGGGATGCCAGCTCTCGATCACCAGGTGGTCCGGCGGATCGCCCACCCGGGTCAGCACCACCTCGGTCAGCTCGACGCGGAACCGGTGCGAGCCGTCCTCGCCCGGCGGCTCCTCGTGCGCCAGCCCGGCGATCTTCGCGTCACCGCCCCAGGACCCCGGATCGTCGGCCGGCGGGTCCTCGGTCGGGCAGTGCAGCGCCACCCGGGGGTCACGGCGCAGGTCGAGCGCCTTGACCGCGCCGGCCATGCTGCCCAGCCGCAGGTGCTCGGCGCCGAAGTCGAACTCGGTGCCGCTGATCCGGGGAGAGCCGTCCCGGCGCAGCGTCGCCATCGTGCCGTGTCTGCGTACCGCGAAGAGCGCCCGGACGCGCTCGGCGAACTCGGGCTCGTCCCGGACCAGATCGCACCACCATGCCATGCGCCCCAGCCTGGCAGGCAATCCGGACAACCCGCGTCGGCTTTCTCAGCGGATCTCGAAGCCGAGCGCCTGCGCGATCACCACGGTCTGGGCGGGGTCGACGATCGCCCCGGCCCGCTCCACCACCGTCGGGTCGAGCGCGGTCAGGTCGCTGCCGCGCAGGTCGGCCCCGGACAGCCGGGAGCCGTGCAACTGCGCGGAGGAGAGGTCGACGCCGGTGACGGTGGCCCCGGTCAGGTTGGCGCCGGTGAGATCCACCTCGCGCATCCGGGCGTCGGTGATGCGGACCCCGCGCAGGTCGGCGCCGGGCAGCGCGACGAACGACCAGTCGCCGCCGGCGACCGTCAGCGGCCGCAGGTCGCACTGGGCGAAGGTGCTGCCCACGAGCTTGCAGCCGGTGAACTCCGCCTCGAAGAAGTTGCACCGCTGGAAGGTGCAGCGGGTGAAGGCCGAGTCGGTGTGCCGGGAGGCGTTGAACCTCACGTTGCCGAACGTGCAGCCGTCGAAGACCGCGCCCCGGCTCACCGCCTCGGTCAGGTCGACGTGGAAGAACTCGCAGCGGACGAAGTGCCGGTCCACCAGTTCCTCGCCGTACCAGTCCTCGTCGCGGAAGGTCTCGTCCTCGGTCAGCTCGGGCATCGGACCAGGCTACCGAGACGGTGGGACGACCATCGCGGCCCTTCCACCGGGGCGTACCGGCTAGTAGTTTCGGCGGGGTGAGCGTGGCACGCAGCATCGACCCGGACCAGATCGGCTTCGACCCGGCGCGGTTGGCGCGCATCGACGAGCACTTCGGCAGGTACGTCGACGAGGGCCGCCTCGCCGGCTGGCAGGTGCTGGTCACCCGCCGCGGCGAGATCGCCCACTCGTCGACGTACGGGCTGCGCGACGCGGAGGCGGGCAGGCCCGTCGAGGCGGACACGCTTTGGCGCATCTACTCGATGACCAAGCCCGTCACCTCCGTCGCCGCGATGATCCTGTGGGAGGAGGGCCGCTTCGAGCTGACCGACGAGATCAGCCGGTGGCTGCCCGAGTTCGCCGACCTGCGGGTCTACTCCAAGGGCTCGGCCCTCAAGCCGTTCACGGTGCCGGCGATCGAACCGATCCGGATCTGGCACCTGCTCACCCACACCGCCGGCCTGACGTACGGCTTCATGCAGACCTCGGTGGTCGACGGCATCTACCGGGCCGCCGGCTACGACCTCTACCCGCCGGCGGACGTCGACCTGGCGACGGCCTGCCAGGCGTTCGGCGAACTGCCCCTGCTGTTCCAGCCCGGCACCGCGTGGGGCTACTCGGTCGCCACCGACGTGCTCGGCCGGCTGGTCGAGGTGGTCTCCGGGCAGAGCCTGGACGCCTTCTTCGCCGACCGGATCTTCCGCCCGCTGGGCATGACCGACACGCACTGGTGGGCCGAGGGCGACACCGCCGATCGGCTCGCCGCCCTCTACGCGCCCGAGCCGCGCACCGGCCGCGCGTTCCGCTACGACAAGCTGGGCACCCTGGCGTACGAGAAGCCGCTGCTGCTCTCCGGCGGCGGCGGCCTGATCTCCAGCGCCGCCGACTACCACCGGTTCACCCAGATGCTGCTGCGCGGCGGCGAGCTGGACGGGGCCCGCGTGCTGGGGCCGCGCACGGTGCGCTTCATGACCCGCAACCACCTGCCCGGCGGCCGGGACCTGGGCGCGCTCTCCACGGGTGGGTTCGCCGAGACCACCCTCGACGGGATCGGCTTCGGGCTCGGCTTCGCCGTGGTCGAGGACCCCGTGCCGAGCCGGGTGCCGAGCAGCGCCGGCGAGTACTACTGGGGCGGCGTGGCGAGCACGGCGTTCTGGGTCGACCCGGCCGAGGAGGTCACGGCCCTGTTCTTCACCCAGCTCATGCCGTCGAGCACCTATCCGATCCGGCCGCAGCTGCGGCAGCTCGTCTACTCCGCCCTGGTCGACTAGCCGGCTCCGGGCCGGCCGGGATCCCCGGTCCGCCAGCGCGCGGCGGCGCCGGTCAATAGCCTGGATACGGGCTACGTCCGCCGGGCCGGACGGGCCGGGCGGGAGGCGGTATGAGCAACATCGTCGTGTTCGGCGCGGGTGGCACCGCGGGGTCGCGGATCACCGCCGAGGCGGTCGGCCGGGGGCACCGGGTCACCGCGGCGGTACGCCGGCCGGAGGCCACCTCGTACCTGCCGCCGGCGGTCACGGTGGTCACCGGGGACGCCACCAGCGAGCGGAGCGTACGGGAACTGGCGCCCGACACGGACGTCATGGTGGTGGCGATCGGCGGCGGCGAACGCGACCTCTGGCTCGACGCGGCGCGGAACCTGGTCGGCGCGCTGCGCGGCATGCCAGCCGCGCCCCGGATCATCCACGTGGGCGGCGGTTCGACCCTGCTCACCCGGAAGGGCACCCGCTACCTCGACGAGCCGGACTTCCCCCAGGAGTACCGCGACGCGGCCCTGGGGCAGGCCGACGCCCTGGACTTCTACCGCTCCTCGGCGGACGGGGTGACCTGGACCTACGTCTCCCCGCCGCCGCTGGAGTTCCACCCGGGCGAGCGCACCGGGCACTACCGCACCGGCGGCGACCAGCCGGTCACCGACCACGAGGGCCGCTCGGTGCTCAGCTACGAGGACCTGGCGGTGGCGATCGTGGACGAGATCGAGCAGCCGCGCCACGAGAACGCCCGCTTCACCGCCGCGTACTGAGGGCTGGCCCGGTCGACCCGGGTGTTCGTCGCGATGCTGCGTGCCATCCGTCGTTCCTACCAGGGCACCCGTCGCACGGCGACCGGACCGGCCGGACGGGCGCGGCCCCCCTCACCAGACCGCGCGTCGGCGCGGGCGGCCTCACCGGGGTCGCGGGGCGGCGCGCCCGGCGGCGGGCTGGGCCGGCACCCGGGGGCGGACCGAGGGCCGCCAGGCGCGGCCGTTGGCGTAGATCACCCGGAACCCGAGGTACGAGGCGAGCGGCGCCCAGTGCGCGGAGCCCATCCGCAGCTCGGCGGCGTTGTGGCGCTGGCCGTTGGCCAGCACGTCGAGCAGGACGGTTTCGAAGGCGGCCGACTCGACCCAGTCCACCTCGCGGGTGTATCCGCAGATCAGTGCCGCTCCGGTGGCGTCGAGGAAGCCCCGCAGCACCGCGTCGGAGGCGCGCAGCACCGAACAGCTGCCGAAGTAGAGCCGTCGGCCGTCGCAGCGACCCGCCATCAGCTCGGCGACGTCCGCGAGCGCCACCGATTCCCAGTCGGTCAGGCAGAGCCGGCTCGGCTCGCCGTGCATCGCGAAGAAGCCGACCCGGTGGTCGGCGTACTGCTTGAGCAGCCAGCGGTCGACGAAGTAGAAGAGCTCGTCGCGGGTGGCCGCGTCCTTGTGGATGAAACGGATCTTCCCGAGCCGTTCGAGCAGTTCGAGCGTGGGCAGGACGGAGCCGCGCTCGTTGAGGTCGCGGTGCCACTGGCCCTCGATGCAGAAGACGCCACCACGTGCCACGCCGCCCCCTCCCCCGGTCCCGCCGGCGCTGACGTTACCGGGTCCGACCGGCGGGAGAACATCACCCTCCGAGGGCTGAGCTGCGGCTTTACGTGCCGTCCGCGCTTTCCTGTCGCCCGTTGGAATCAATGGGCGTTTCGCAATTCGCGTAATGCCCGGGATCGACGAATTGTGAGGACGATTCTCGTTAACCACCTCGAACCGCCCGGCGGCCTGCCAGGGTGGAAATGCGGGACGGCCAGGCCGATGTCCCGGATCGCCACCCCATTCGCACTCCTATCGGGAGGACTTCTGTGCGCGTTAACACCCTGAAACGGGCGGCTGTCGCATTCGCCCTGGCGTTGCCGGCAGCCGCTGTCGCCACGGTGGTCGCCGCGCCAGCGGCCCATGCCGACGGCTGCTACACGTGGAAGCGCAACCTCTACCAGGGGCGCTCCGGCGACGACGTCCGCCAGTTGCAGATCCGGGTCGCCGGGTGGGCCGGCAACCGGGACATCGTGGAGAACGACGGTCGCTACGGACCGAAGACCGCCGCCGCGGTCAAGCGGTTCCAGGCCGCGTACGGGCTGCGCGCCGACGGCGTCGCCGGACCGCAGACGTACGGCAAGCTCTACGCCCTCCAGGACGAAGACTGCACGCCACGGCACTTCAGCTTCACCGAGATGGACGACGGCTGCGGTCGGGGGGGCTGGAACGGCGGCCCGCTCTCCCCCGCGCAGACCAGGCAGAACGCGCTGCGCACGATGTGGAAGCTGGAGGCGATGCGGCGCAGCCTCGGCGACAAGCCCCTGCTGGTCAGCAGCGGCTTCCGCAGCCGCGCCTGCAACGACCAGGTCGGCGGGGCGTCGGACAGCCAGCACCTCTACGGCAACGCCGCCGACGTGGTGTCGCGCACCAGTTCGCTGTGCCAGATCGCCCGGGACGCCCGCAGCCGGGGCTTCAGCGGGATCTACGGGCCGGGCTACCCGGACCACGACGACCACGTGCACGTGGACTCGCGGCGGGAGAACAACAGCGACGACACCCCGAACACCACCAGTTGGTCCGCGCCGGACTGCGGGATCGGCGCCGGCAACGACTGAGCGGGCCGGACGGCCACGCCGGGCCGGTCGGACGGCGGCGCCGGCCCGGGCGCGGGTGGGGACCCGCGGCCCGGGCCGGTGTCGTGCCCCGGTCGCGCCGGCGGGCGTCGACCTGCCGCTCGTTGAGCCCGTGCCGCGCCAGCACCCGCCGGCCCCAGCGGTGCGGCCGGCGCGGAAGGTTCGATCCCGCGTCAGACGAGGCCGGCGTCGTGGACCAGCAGGGCGACCTGGACCCGGTTGTTCAGGTCGAGCTTCACCAGCAGCCGCGACACGTACGCCTTCACGGTCGCGACGCTCATGAACAGCTCGGCGGCGATCTCCGCGTTCGTCCGGCCCCGCCCGAGCCCGACCGCCACCTCGCGCTCCCGCTCGCTGAGCCCGGCGAGCTGCCGCAGCGCCCGCTCCCGGCGCGGATCCGGCCCGCCCGCCGCGCCCGGCGCGGTCACGTGGTCGATCAGCCGGCGGGTCACCACCGGGGAGAGCGTCGCCTCCCCCGCCGCCACCCGGCGCACCGCCCGCACGATCTCGGCCGGCGGGGTGTCCTTGAGCAGGAAGCCACCGGCCCCGCCCCGCAGCGCCCGCAGCACCTGCTCGTCGGCGTCGAAGGTGGTCAGCACCAGCACCTCCGGCGGGTCGGGCGACGCGCGCAGCGCCTCGGTGGCCGCGAGCCCGTCGAGCCGGGGCATCCGGATGTCCATCAGCACCACGTCCGGCGCGCAGGCGGCCACGGCGGCGGGCACCTCGCTGCCGTCCGCGGCCTCCCCGACCACGAGCAGGTCCGGCACCCCGCCGAGGATCATCGACAGGCCGGCCCGGACCAGGGCGTCGTCGTCGACGATCAGCACCCGCACCGGCCGGTCGGGAGCGGACCCCGGCCCACCCGCCGCCGGGCCGGTCACGCCGGCCACGGCAGCCAGGCGGCCAGCCGGAAGTCGCCCGAGTCGTCCCGCCCGTACTCCAGCCGCCCGCCGGCCAGGCTGACCCGTTCGGCGATGCCGACCAGGCCCGTGCCGGTTCCGGGAATATCCGGGCCGGCGACGCCGCCGACCGGCCACCGGTTGCGGACCTCCACGGTCAGCCCGTCGCCGGGGGCGCCCGCCACGTCGACGGTGACCGCCGCGCCAGCGGCGTGCTTGCGGGCGTTGGTCAGCCCCTCCTGCACGATCCGGTAGACGCTGCGCCCCACCGCCGTGGGCACCTGCTCCCCCGCCGTGACCACGTCGCGGACGCCGACCCGGATCCCGGCCGCCCGCGACTCCTCGACGAGCGCGGGCAGGTCACCCAGGGTGGGCTGCGGGCGTTCCGGGTCACCGTCGGCGACGGTCTCCGCGCGGAGCACCCCGATCACCTCGCGCAGGTCCTGCAACGCGGCGTGGGCGCTGCCCCGGATCACCCCGGCCGCCCGCGCCACCTCCTCCGGCGGCGCGTCCGGCCGGAACTCGAGCGCGCCGGCGTGCAGGCTGAGCAGCGAGATCCGGTGCGCCAGCACGTCGTGCATCTCCCGGGCGATCCGGGTGCGCTCCAGGTGCCGGGCCTGCGCCACCCGCAACTGCTGCTCCGCCTCGGCCCGCTCGGCGCGCTCGCGCAGCGACAGGACGAGCTGCCGCCGCGCCCGGACGAACATCCCCCACGCCAGCACGGAGAGGCTGAGCACCACCCCCCAGACGGTCGTCACCCAGTACGGCATGTGGGGATCCGGGCGCAGGTAGCTGAAGGCGAAGTTGGTGACCAGACCGGCGGCGGTCACCGCCAGCGCGACGGCCGTGCGGCGGTGCACCACGACGGTGAAGTAGAGGATCAGCAGCGGGACCGCCGACGCCATCGAGAACAGGGTCAGCGGCAGGGTCACCACCGACAGTCCCAGCGGCCACCGGCGTCGCACCCAGAGCAGCGCGCAGCAGACGAGCCCGAGCAGCGCATCGACCGGGACCATCCAGCGCTGCGGCAGCGGGGTGGAGAAGTCGGGGTCGGGCGCGGTCGCGTCGGCCGTGGCGAGCAGGACCCAGCCGAGGGAGAGCAGGAAGCAGAGGCCGTCCACCAGCCAGTCGCGGGTGGTCCGACGCGGACCGCGCCCCAGCCGGGCCGCCGGGTCGACGCCCAGCGCCCCCGGCAGCAGCCAGGGGTGCTCCGGTACGGCGGCACTGGTCACGCGACCCATGCTAGGCAGCCGCGCGACGGGCCGACCAGCTACCAAAGTCGAGACCTCGGCGTCGACCAAGGTAGCCGTCGGACGAGACCGTCGGCCGCAGCGCGCGGCCGGGTGGCTCCGGCAGCGTGACCGGCATGATCAGCGTGGAACACCTCACCAAACGGTACGGGCGGCACACCGCCGTCGACGACGTGTCGTTCCGCTGCGAGCCGGGCACCGTCACCGGGTTCCTGGGGCCGAACGGGGCCGGCAAGTCCACCACCATGCGGATGATCTGCGGGCTCACGCCGCCCAGCGGCGGCGGCGCCACGGTCGGCGGCCGGCCCTACCGGGAGCTGCCCAACCCCGGGCGCGAGGTGGGCGTGCTGCTGGACGCCTCGGCCCAGCACGCCGGCCGCACCGGGCGGGAGGCGCTGACCGTGGCCGCGGCCACCATGGGCGTGGACCGCCGGCAGGTCGCCGCCAAGCTCGACCTGGTCGGGCTGAACGAGGTCGCGGCCGGGCGCCGCCTCCGGGCGTACTCGTTGGGGATGCGGCAGCGGCTCGGCCTGGCGCACGCGCTGCTGGGCGACCCCCGGGTGCTGATCCTCGACGAGCCGGCCAACGGCCTGGACCCGGAGGGGATCTTCTGGATGCGCGGCCTGCTGCGCGACTTCGCCGACCGGGGCGGCACCGTGCTGCTCTCCTCCCACCTGCTGCGCGAGGTCGAGGCGGTCGCGGACCGGCTGGTGGTCATCGGGGGCGGCCGGATCGTGGCCCAGGGCGACAAGGCCGAGCTGCTGGCCGGCGGCGGGACGCTGGTCCGGGCCCGGGACGGCGGGGCGCTGCGCGGCGCGCTGGACCGGGCCGGGCTGGCCGCCACCGAGGGCACCGAGGGGCTGCTGGTCCACGCCGACGCCGAGGCGGTCGGGCAGGCCGCCGCCGACGCCGGGGTCGCCCTCACCGAACTGCGGGCGGCCGGCAGCGGCGGCCTGGAACAGCTCTTCCTCACCCTGACCGCCGGCGCGTCGACCCAGGAGGCCGTCCGATGACCACCGCCACCACCGCCAGCCCGCCCACCGCCGACGCTGCCCCGCGCCACCCCGGCGTACGCCGGCCGTCGCTGCTCCGGCTCACCGGGGTGGAGCTGCGCAAGCTCGTCGACACCCGGGCCGGGCTCTGGCTGCTGATCACCATCGGGCTGCTCGCCGCCGCCCTCGTGGTGGTCCAGCTGATCTGGGCGGACGACGCCGAGCAGACCTTCGACAACTTCTTCGTCCCCTCGATGCTGCCGATCGGGCTGCTGCTGCCCGTGCTGGGCATCCTGTCGATCACCGGGGAGTGGTCGCAGCGCACGGCACTGACCACGTTCGCCCTGGTGCCCCGGCGGGGCCGGGTGATCGTCGCGAAGCTGGCCGCGATGGTGCTGGCGGCGCTGGCGTCGGTGCTGGTGAGCCTCGTCGTGGCCGCCGCCGGCACGCTGGTCGCCGGGGCGACCGGCGGCGCCGGCACCTGGCGAATGGAGGGGGCCCTGGTGCTGCACGCCGTCGTGCTCCAGGTGGCGAACGTGCTGATGGGCGCCGGCTTCGGCCTGCTGCTGCTCAACACCCCGCTGGCGATCGTCGGCTACCTGCTGCTGCCGACCCTCTGGTCGATCCTCGGCGAGATGATCCGGCCGCTGCGCGGCCCGGCGGGCTGGCTCGACACGGGCCGGACGATGGAGCCGCTGCTCACGCCGGACGTGACCGCCGGACAGTGGGGGCGGTTCGCCGTGTCGCTGCTGGTGTGGCTGGCCGTGCCGCTGGTCGCGGGGCTGGTCCGCACGCTGCGGCGCGAGGTGTCCTGACGGTGGACGGCTACGGCGCCCCCACCGTCGTCGACGGCGGCGCGGCGGAACTGGCCCTCCTCTGGGGCGGCCTCCCGGCGCTCGGCGCGGGCGGCGGGTGGCTGCTCGCCACCGGCGCGGGGTGGGTCGCCGGGCTGTCCTGGGCCCCGGCGCAGGGCCTGTTCGAGCTGGTCGCCGGGCTGCCGGACCCGCAGGCAGGCATCGGCGGGCTGGCGGTCGGCGCGCTGGGCGGCCTGCTGGTCGCCGCCGTGGGCACCGCCGAACGGCTCGCCGTCACCGTCGACACCGAACGGGTCCGGCTGCGCCGCGACCGCGCGGACCGGCAGGTCGGGCGGCGGCGGGTGCGCGCCGTCTTCGTCGACGGCAAGGACCTCGTGCTGCTCGGCGCGGACGACGAGGAGCTGGTCCGGGAGCGGTCGGACCTGGCCGTCGACCGGCTGCGCGACGCCTTCCGCGCGCACGGCTGGCCGTGGACCGACGGCGACCCGCACCGGGACGCGTACCGGCGGTGGGTGCCGGGCCTGCCCGGGCTGCCGAGCGGCGCGGACGCGCTGTTGCGGGCCCGGCAGCGGGCGCTCGACGCCGACCGGGGCGGCGAGGCCCGGGAGCTGCGCGGCGAACTCGGCCGCACCGGGGTGGTGATCCGCGACGACGGCCGGCGGCAGTACTGGCGGCTGACCCGGTCCGCCCCGCGTCCCCGCCCGGAGGACGCGACTTCGGCTGAGCCGGAGGTCGACGGCCGGTAGCGTTGCTCCCGACGGGGCCCGGGGCACGGGGAGCGCGCGATGACCGAGCAGCAGCCGTACCGGGTGGTGGCGCGGCATCCCGGCTTCGAGCTGCGCCGCTACCCGCCGCACCTGGTCGTCGAGGTGCGGGTGGAGGGCACGTTCGAGCAGGCCGCCCGGGACGCCTTCCGGCCGCTGGGCGCGTACCTGCGCGGCGCCAACCGCTCCCGGCGGGCGACCGGGCGGGAGACGGGCCCGGAGACGGTCGCCATGACGGTGCCGTTCGTGCAGGAGGAGGGGGACCGGCCGGGCCACTGGCTGGTGTGGCTCGTGATGCCGGCGGACCTCACCCCCGACACGCTGCCCGAGCCGGCGGACCCCCGGGTGCACACCCGGGTGGTCCCGGAACAGCTCGCCGCCGCGACGCGCTTCGCGGGCCGCTGGACGGCGCGGGCGTTCGACCGGCGGGCGACCGCCCTGGGCCGCGCGGTCACCGCCGCCGGGCTGCGCCCCACCGGCGCGGTCCGGTACGCGCGCTTCGATCCGCCGTGGAAGCCGTGGTTCCTGCGCCACAACGAGGTCGTGCTGCCGGTCGTCGAGTGAGCCCGCGTACCGCGTCCCCGCACGGGTGTCCTCGTTGGAGATTTACCGGCGTCGTTGGCGGGTACCCGCACCGGCAGCGCAGCCGGCGGGGTCGGGCACGCCGGGCGGGTCGGGAAGGGGGACGACGATGACCTCCACGGGACGGACGACGGGCGGCGGCGGCACGGGGATCTTCCGCCGCAAGCCGGTCGAGGAGATCGCCGACGAGACCGGCGACGGGCTGGCGCGCTCGCTCGGGCTCTGGCAGCTCACCGCCATCGGGGTGGGCGGCATCATCGGCGCGGGCATCTTCGCCCTGGCCGGCGCCGTGGCGAGCGAGACCGCCGGCCCGGCCGTGCTGGTCTCGTTCCTGATCGCCGGGCTCGCCAGCGCGGCGGCGGCCCTGTCGTACGCCGAGTTCGCCGGCATGATCCCGAAGGCCGGCTCGGCCTACACCTACGGGTACGCGGTGCTCGGCGAGGCGGTGGGCTGGTTCATCGGCTGGGACCTGCTGCTGGAGTACACCGCGATCGTGGCCGTGGTGGCGATCGGCATCTCCGGCTACTTCTCGTTCCTGGTCAGCGAGCTGGGGGCGGACCTGCCGGCCTGGATGCTCGGCGCCCCGGGCACCGGCGAGGGGCGGGTGGTCGACCTGTTCGCGGTGGTCCTCTGTCTGTTCATCGCGTTCCTGCTGAACCTCGGGATCAAGTCCGCCGCGCGCTTCGAGACGATCGTCGTCGGGCTGAAGATCGCCGTGGTGCTGCTGGTCGTCGTGGTCGGCTTCTTCCACATCCGCACGGCGAACTACTCACCGTTCTTCCCGTTCGGGTTGGGCGGGGCGCTCACCGGCGCGGCCACGGTCTTCTTCGCCGTGTTCGGCTACGACGCGATGAGCACCGCCGCCGAGGAGTCGAAGGACGCCCGCCGGCACATGCCCAAGGCGATCGTCTACTCGCTGGCGATCTCGATGGTCCTCTACGTGCTGGCCACCCTGGTGCTGACCGGCATGCAGAACTACCGCGACATCGACCCGGAGAGCGGCTTCTCCTCCGCGTTCGCCTCGGTCGGGCTCTCCGGCCTGGCCAGCGTCATCGCGGTCGGGGCGATCATCGGCATCCTGACCGTGATGTTCACCTTCATGCTCGGCGTGACGCGGGTGTGGTTCTCGATGAGCCGCGACGGGCTGCTGCCGGGGTGGTTCGCCAAGCTGCACCCGGTCCGCCGGGTGCCGAGCCGGGTCACCTGGATCGTCGGCGTGGGCTCGGCCCTGATCGCCGGCTTCCTGCCGATCCGGGAGGCGGCCGAGCTGACCAACATCGGCATCCTGCTGGCCTTCGTGGTGGTCTGCGTCGCGGTGATCGTGCTGCGCTACCGCCGTCCGGACGCGCCGCGCACCTTCCGGTTGCCGGGCATGCCGGTGGTGCCGGCGCTGGGCGCGGCGTTCTCCCTCTGGCTGATCACCTACCTGGCTCCCGAGACGTGGCTGCGTTTCGCCGTCTGGTTCCTGCTCGGCGCGGTGATCTACGCCCTCTACGGCTACCGGCGCTCGGCGCTGGCCCGCCGGGACTGAGGTCGGGTCACCGACGCCAGCAACTCGTCGAGGGCGTCGACCTCGGCCCAGCCGTTCACCGCGACCCCGCCGGCGGGGTCGACGGTCACCTCGACCCGGTCCGGGCTGTGCGACACCTCGTCGAGCAGGCCCGGGAAGCGGTCGTCGAGCAGCACGAACTCCTGGTTGGTGGAACCCACCCAGGGCCGCCGGGTGTCGATCCGGTCGGCCAGGAACGGCCCGGCGACGAGGAGGTCCGTCGCCGCGAGCAGCGCCGCGACGTCGTCCCGGCCGGCGTCGACCGCCCGGTGCAGCTGCGCCGTGGTGTAGCCGGTGAAGGTCATCACCGAGCGGCCGGCGGCGCGTACCCCGGCGGCGACGGCCGCCAGCGGGGCGGCCTGGTCGAAGGGCTCGCCGCCCAGCAGCGTCAGCCCCTCGGTGCCCGCGTCGAGCACCCGGCGTACCAAATCGGCGGGGGCGACCCGTTCCCCGCCCCGGAAGCTCCACAGGTGCGGGTTGAAGCAGCCGGGGCAGCGGATGGCGCAGCCCTGCACCCAGACGGCCGTCCGCTCGCCCGGCCCCTCGGCGCGGGTGGCGGCCAGGAACCGGGCCACCGACACCGCCTCCGCCCCGGCCGCCGGGCGGGGCCCGGGACCGTCGTCAGACATCGAGGACCCGGCCGGGTGGCGGCTGCCCGGGCGCCGGCCCGGCGGGCGGGACGCAGGCCACGGCGTCGCGCAGGCGCGCGTACTCGTGAGGGGCCAGGTTGGCGGCGGCAGCGAACTCGGCCAGGCTGCCGAAGGACCCGCGCCGCTCCCGCTCGGCCAGCACCTGCCGGGCGCGCCGCGGGTCGAAGCCGGGCAGGGACGCGAGGGCCTCCGGCCCGGCCGTGTTGACGTCGACCGGCCCGGACTCCCCGTCGGGCCATGGGTCCGACGGCGGCGCGAGCGGCTCGGGCCCGAAGGGGTCGACCGGCTGGTAGGGCACCATCGTCGGGTCGGCCGCCAGCGGCGGATACCCCGCCGGCGCGGGCGGATACCCCGCCGACGACCCCGGCGGATACGCGGACGACGCGGGCGGGTAGGGCGGCGACGCGGGCGGATAGGCCGGCGACCCGGGCGGATACGCCGGCGACCCGGGCGGATACGCCGGGGACGCGGGCGGATAGGGCGGGTACGCCTGAGACGGGTACTTCGCCGGCGAACCGGACGGGTACGTCAGGGTCATGCCCGGGTAGGGGGCCGGGCCGGCGGGAGCCGCCCCGGGCAGCGGGGCCAGCGGGTACCCGCCGCCCGGCCACGTCGCCGCCGCGGATCTGGCCCGGCGCTGCGTGAGCCAGCGCAACCACGCCGGGTTGATCAGCGCGGCGTGCAGGATGCTGGCGATCCACACGGCCAGGAGCACGCCCACCGCCCAGTCGCTGACGGCGCTCTCCTTGTCCGACTCGCCGACGAGTACGAACGCCGTCCAGCCCACCACGGCGTAGACGATGCCGGGGATCCACCACGCCGCGCGCCCGGCCCGCAGGCCCACGTAGATGAACCCGAAGCCGCCGAGGCAGCTGCACCCGAGGACGGGCAGCAGCAGCCACCAGCTCTGCAACACGTGCCACATCGCGCTCGGCCGAGGGGCGGCCGGGGGCGGCCAGCCGGGGCTAGGCGCGTTCGACGTCACGTTGCTCCTGCCGTGCGGGCACGGCCGCGCGATCGTGGTCGGCGGTGTACGCGCTGCGCACCGTGCGGGCCGCCAGCAGGTCCTCCAGCACGGCGATGTAGTCGAGGCAGCCGTCCCCGAGCACGTCCCTGGTCTCGGCGCTCACCACGCCCTCGCTGGTCACGGTGACCACGATCCGCGGCTGCCCGCCCATCACGACCTGCCCTCGACGGCGAACACCAGGCGCACGCTCGCGTCCTCGGTGACCTGTTCGGACTCCAGCCGCAGCCCGGCGGCGGGGGCCTGCGCGCGCAGCCGCTCCAGCACGGCCCGCTGGACCTGCCGCCCGTACGCGGCGTCGATGGCCCGAACCGCCTCGACGGCCCGCTGCTCGTCGACCTCGCCCGTGAAGTGCGCCGACCAGATGCCGTCCTCGCCGCGCCGGAAGCCGGCTCGTACGTCGGCCCAGTCCGCGATGATCGCGTCCGGCTCGGCGACGACCGCCGCGCCGGTGTCGCGCAGCGCGGCGACGAGCAGCGTCTCGTCCCGCATCCGGGTCTGCACCTCGCAGACGACGCGACCCTCCCCGTCCCGCCCGGCGGTGGCGGCGTGGGTCGCGGCGACGGCGGCGACAGCCAGCGGCAGGAGTATCAGTGAGACGCTCATCGGGGCCCTTCCTCGGTTGTCGACCCACAGACTAGAACTCGACCGCTCGCCCGCCCTGTCCCCGTTGCTGCCCCGGGCCGCCGGGCCG
Source organism: Micromonospora sp. URMC 107 (assembly GCF_051386315.1). Lineage (NCBI taxonomy): Bacteria > Bacillati > Actinomycetota > Actinomycetes > Micromonosporales > Micromonosporaceae > Micromonospora > Micromonospora sp. URMC 107. Next base: position 1,468 of record NZ_JBPQTK010000055.1, on the reverse strand, counting down.
GGAGCCGCCCGGACCGTTGGGACGACCGCCGAGGTCCCAGTCCTCGGCGGCGGTGGCGGCGACGGCGCGGGCGTCGGCCCAGGAGCGTACGGCGTCGATGCGTTCCGCCTGGGTGACGCTCAACGGCACCATGCTGACCAGGGCCCGGACCACGTCGTCGCGGCGCAGCGGACGCCGTTCGGCGAAGGCGTCGAAGAGCCCGCCGACGACGGCCTGCTCGATCTCAGCCCCCGAGTAGCCCTCGCTGAGCCCGGCGAGCTCGCCGAGCAGGGCGTCGTCGGGCGTCAGGGCACCGGCGACGGCCGGGTTGCGCAGCCGCCGGGCGAGGTGGACCCGCCAGATCGACGCCCGTTCCGCGCGTGTCGGCAGGTCGACGAAGAAGATCTCGTCGAAGCGTCCCTTGCGGAGCAGTTCCGGGGGCAGCCGCTCGAAGTCGTTGGCGGTCGCGATGACGAAGACGGGCTTGGCCTTCTCCTGCATCCACGTCAGGAAGGAGCCGAAGACCCGGGCGGAGGTGCCGGAGTCGCCGGCCCCGCCGACGAAGCCCTTCTCGATCTCGTCGACCCACAGCACGCAGGGGGCGGTCGCCTCGGCGGTCCGGATGGCGGTGCGCATGTTCTGCTCGCTCGACCCGACGAGCCCGGCGAAGACCCGGCCGACGTCCAGCCGCAGCAGCGGCAGGCCCCAGGCGGAGGCGATCGCCTTGGCGGTCAGGGACTTGCCGCAGCCGGGCACGCCGGTGATCAGGACACCCCGGGGCGCGGGCAGCCCGTACGCCGCCGCCTCGGCCAGCCAGGAGCCGTCCCGCTTGGCCAGCCACCGCTTCAGGTTCTCCAGCCCGCCGACGTCGACAAGGTCGACCGCGGCGTCGACGAACTCCAGCAGCCCCGACTTGCGTACGGTCTGCCGCTTCTCCTCGTGCACGACCGCGAGGTCGCTGCCGTCGAGCACGCCGTCGTTGACCATGGCGCGGGCGAACGCGTTCTCCGCCTCGTGCAGCGTGAGCCCGAGAGCCGCCTTGGCGAGCCGTTCCCGGCCGAGGTCGTCCAGCGCGATCCGGATCCGGCCGCCGGCGGAGTTCGCGGCGATCATGCCGTCCAGCACCCGCCGGATCTCCGTCTCGGTGGGCAGCGGGAAGTCGACGATCGTCACGTCCTTCTCGAGTTCCACCGGGATGTGCAGCACCGGCGAGACCAGGACGAGGGTGCGTGGCACCGGACCGGCCTTGAAGGCCGCCACCACGTCCCGCAGCCGACGAACCACGTTGGGGGTGCCCGGCCGGTCGCCGCTGCCGTGCGCCGGGTGCAGGTCCTTGAAGATCAGCACGCTGGGGTGGTCGACGCGCAGCGCCGCGGCCAGCGCGTCGTCCGGGTCGGTGGTGCCCTTGCGGGCGACGCCGTCGGGCTGCACGAGCCCCGTGGTCAGCGACCAGGTCCACACCGCCCGGGGCGTACGGACGAGGGTGGCG